>JBIIWK010000041.1:0-15041 GCA_044338955.1 Burkholderiaceae bacterium | reverse complement strand
GTGGCCCCATGAAAATCGCACCCGCATGACGCAAGTGAGGTAGCCAAGCCTCGGGATCTTCGATTGATACCTCAAGATGCTCGGGCGCGATCTGGTTGCTAATCGCGCACGCTTCACCCAAATCTTGCACCAAAATCAGTGCGCCACGGTTGCGCAAGCTGGTGCGGATGATGTCAGCGCGGGGCATGGTGGGCAAGAGTTTTTCAATCGAGCGCTCGACGGCGTCGAGGTAAGATGCATCGGGGCATAACAAGATCGCCTGAGCGAGCTCATCGTGTTCGGCCTGCGAGAACAGATCCATGGCAATCCAGTCGGGCGCTGTTTGGCCGTCGCAGATGATCAGGATTTCGCTTGGACCCGCAATCATATCGATGCCGACTGTGCCAAAGACGCGGCGTTTTGCTGCAGCGACGTAGGCGTTGCCTGGCCCCACAATCTTATCGACGGCGGGTACCGTTGCCGTGCCGTAGGCAAGTGCCCCAATGGCCTGCGCACCGCCGATCGTAAAGCAGCGGTCAACGCCCGCAATCGCAGCTGCGGCCAACACCATGGCGTTACGATGCCCGCCGGGGGTTGGCGTCACCATGACCACTTCAGGAACGCCTGCGACTTTTGCTGGAATCGCGTTCATTAAGACAGACGAGGGGTAAGCGGCTTTGCCGCCAGGCACATAGACCCCTACGCGGTCGAGGGGGGTAATCTGTTGCCCTAAACGCGTACCGTCAGCCTCAGTGTAAGACCAGCTCGTTTGCACTTGATGCGCGTGGTAGGCGCGCACCCGTTCGGCTGCCGCTTCGAGTGCCTGGCGTTGTACTGCAGGGAGCCCGGCCAAGGCCTTAAGCCACTCGCTACGCGGAATCTCTAACTCAGCGGCTTGCTGGATTTGCACACGATCAAACTCGCGCGTCAGACGCACAAGCGCTGCGTCACCCTCGGCGCGCATTTGCTTCAGAATATGTGCCGCAGCGCTGTCGATTGCCTCATCTTGCTCAGCATCGAACGCCAGCAACGTTGTGAGCTTCGCATCAAAGTCTGGATCGCGCGAGTCGAGGCGTGAAATGGTTGCCATGTTGTCAATCTCGGGGGCGTTAGGGCGTCACGGCTGCGTGACTAGCTTGTTCAAAGGCATCTAAAAGAGGTTGCAGTTGCGCATGACGTGTTTTAAGTGAGGCACGGTTCACCACGAGCCGCGATGAGATCGGCATGATGTCTTCGACGGCGACCAAGTCGTTTGCCTTGAGTGTGTTGCCTGTTGAAACCAAATCGACAATTGCATCAGCCAAACCCACTAAAGGAGCAAGCTCCATTGAGCCATAAAGTTTGATCAGGTCAACATATACCCCTTTTGCGGCAAAGTGTTCGCGCGCGGCTTGGGTGTACTTGGTGGCCACACGCAAGCGCGCACCTTGGCGCACTGCGGCCTCGTAATCAAATCCTTTGCGCACCGCGACCGCCAGACGGCAGCGAGCGATATTCAGATCAATCGGTTGATACAGCCCGCCAGGGTGCTGAGCCGCGTGCTCGATGAGTACATCTTTGCCAGCAATGCCCAAATCAGCCGCGCCGTATTCAACGTAGGTAGGTACATCCGAGGCGCGCACGATAATTAACCGCAAGCCGGGGTTACTGGTGGCGATGATGAGCTTGCGCGATTGCTCAGGATTTTCAGAAACCTGAATGCCTGCAGCCTCGAGAAGCGGCAGCGTTTCTTCGAAAATGCGCCCTTTCGAAAGGGCCATCGTAAGAGGCCGAAATGGCTCGGGAGCGCTCATGAGAGATCCTTGCTAGAAAGGCGTTCGATGTTGGCGCCGAGCTGCCTAAGCTTGTGCTCCATGCGTTCGTAGCCTCGATCAAGATGATAGATACGTTCGACGATTGTCTCGCCCTCAGCCGCTAGGCCAGCAATCACTAAGCTTGCCGAGGCGCGCAGATCGGTCGCCATGACCGTGGCCCCCGATAGCTTTGCGACGCCGCGCACCACAGCCGTATGGCCATCGATATCGATGCGTGCGCCTAAGCGCAAGAGCTCTTGCACATGCATGTAGCGATTTTCAAAAATCGTCTCAGCAATCACTGAGGTGCCGTCGGCCAGGGCGCTGAGCGCCATGACTTGCGCTTGCATATCGGTGGCAAAGCCCGGGTATTCGTGTGTACGGAAGTCGACGGGTTTGGGCCGTTGATGCATGCTGGCGCGTATCCAGTCTGAGCCGCACGTCAGCGTCACCCCAGCCTCTTGAAGCTTAGAGAGCGTGGCGCCCATCGTGTCAGGCGCGACTTGGCGCAACGTGATGTCGCCACCGGCGGCGCCTACAGCACACAAAAAACTGCCCGCTTCGATACGATCAGGAATCACCCGATGTGTGGCACCGTGCAGACTTTTGACGCCTTCGATGACGATACGATCGGTGCCATGGCCTTGAATCTTTGCACCCATCTTGATTAACAATTCGGCCAGATCAACGACCTCGGGTTCGCGGGCGGCATTTTCTAAAACGGTTTGACCCTCTGCCAAAACAGCGGCCATCAGCAGGTTCTCGGTGCCCGTGACCGTGACCATGTCGGTGCGAATGACGGCGCCTTTGAGGCGCTGGGCACGCGCCACGACAAAGCCGTGTTCGATGCTGATGTCGGCCCCTAGTGCCGCCAAGCCGTGAATGTGTTGGTCAACCGGGCGCTGCCCAATAGCGCAGCCACCTGGCAGGCTGACGCGCGCCTGTCCAAAGCGTGCAAGCAAAGGGCCCAGCACCAAAATCGAGGCGCGCATGGTTTTCACCAGCTCGTAAGGCGCCTCAAGGGTGGTGACGTCGTTGGCCGTAATGTTGACGGTGCCGTCGCTTTCGCGCGCGCAATGCACCCCCATCTGGCCCAGTAATTTAAGCGTGGTCGCAATGTCGTTTAGCGCGGGCACATTGGTGAGTGTGAGCGTATCGGCAGTCAGTAAACCGGCACACAAAATGGGCAGCGCCGCATTTTTTGCACCTGAAATATTGACCTCACCTTGCAGGCGACTTCCACCCGTGATGCGTAGGATATCCATCAGGCGGGTTTACTGAACTCATCGGGGGTTAACGTGCGCATTGAAAGTGCGTGGATTTCTTGTTTCATGCGATCACCTAAGGCCGCGTACACCAATTGATGGCGGGCGATCAGGCGCTTACCGGCAAAGGCATTGCTGACAATGACTGCTTCAAAATGTGCGCCATCGCCACTCACTTCAAGGTGCTCGCAGGGCAAGCCTGCGGCGATGTAAGCGCGAATATCTTCTGGGGTGGGCAACATGATCTGCAAGGTCCTTGAGCGGGCGACGAGTTTGAAATAATTACTATTTTAACGAGAAGTGCGAAAAGCCCGCCGCCAAAGCTGTTAACCCAAGCCACCAGAGCTGTTAATGCGATTCAGGTGCAGCGATCAGCTGTAGTCGCCGGAGCGAACAACCTCTTCGTCAAAGCTGTGAGCGTCAGTTGTAAAGCGGCACGCGGCAAATGACTAAGTGCGCAGTTTGTAGCCTTGGCCCAACAGGCGCAGTGCAAAGGTCGCCAAAACGGAAAAGACCCCGGCGACAACCGCTAGGCTGTGCCAAGGCGATACATCGGCAACGCCAAAAAATCCATAGCGAAACCCATCAATTGTGTAAAAGAGGGGATTCCAGTGCGACACCGTCTGCCAAAAGGCGGGCAGAGTGTGAACCGAGTAAAAAACGCCTGATAAAAAGGTGGCTGGCATGATCAGAAAATTTTGAAAAGCGGCCAGCTGATCAAATTTTTCGGAGGTTAGGCCTGCAATTAAACCTAGAATCGCCATAATCCCGCACGACAGAATCGCAAAGACGAGCGCCCAAAGCGGATGTTTGATCGGCATTGAACTGAAATACTGAGAGACCAGCCACACGCAGCTACCGACGGCCAGACCGCGCACGATGGCGGCCAGCACGTAAGCGCTAAAAAATTCGCGGTGCGAGATGGGGGGCAACAATACAAACACCAAATTACCCGTGACGCGGCTTTGAATAAGCGACGAAGACGGGTTGGCGAAGGCGTTTTGCAGCATGCTCATCATCATGAGCCCTGGGATCAAAAAAGCCGTGTAAGGGACGCTGCCATACACCTGGATTCGATCTTGCAGCACCTGCGCAAAAATGACAAGGTACAGCAGCGCTGTGATGACAGGCGCGGCAATCGTTTGAAAGCTGACTTTCCAGAAGCGCAGCAATTCTTTGCCAAGCAAGGTTGGGAACCCTGAGCCGGCGCCAGAGCGAGCGGTCAAAATGGGGGCGCTCATGCTTGAGCCTCAGAAAACTTAGACGGCTGAGCGTTCATGATTTGTACAAACGCCTGTTCAAGATTGCCACCACCGCGCGCGATCAGGTTTTTGGTGGTGTCGAGCGCAACGATGCGTCCACCTTTAAGCATGGCGGTGCGATGACACAGCATCTCGGCTTCTTCTAAATAATGCGTGGTCAGGATGATCGTGTGCCCTTGCGTGTTGAGTCGAGAGATAAACTCCCAGAGGCTGCGGCGCAAGTCAACATCGACCCCTGCGGTGGGTTCGTCAAGCACAATGACCGGTGGGCGATGCACCAGCGCCTGCGCCACAAGCACGCGACGCTTCATCCCGCCCGACAAGGCGCGCATATTTTCGTCGGCCTTATCGGTTAGGCCTAAGTTGGCCAAAATTTCATCGATCCAATCGTCGTTGTGACGAAAGCCAAAATAGCCCGACTGAATGCGTAAGGTTTCGCGGACGGTAAAGAAAGGGTCGTACACCAACTCTTGCGGGACAACGCCTAACGAGCGCCTGGCTGCCTGATAATCGGTGACCACATCGTGGCCGCAAACAGTGGCACGCCCTTGCGTGGCCAGACACAGCCCGGCTAAAACAGAAATCAGCGTCGTTTTGCCGGCGCCATTGGGCCCGAGTAATGCAAAAAACTCGCCGTGCTCAATGGTTAGGGATACGTCGTCGAGCGCCTGAAAGCCAGGCCCTGAAGGCGCGCGTAACAAGCCGCGCCAGCCTAAGGTGCGAGGCGCGAAAACTTTAGAAACATGCTCAAACGAAACGGCAGACATGACGACCTTGTGATGAGACGGTGCGCCCGAGCGACCACGGGCCTCGTGGCACCGGGTATGGCTCGGTTATTGTTGTGCGCGTTGATTGAGCGCTTGAATCAGGCCGTCGATACCGTTTTGACTAATTTGCTGAGCAAACTGATTGCGGTAGTTTTCAATCAGCCAGATATTTTCAACGTTGAGGTCGTAGATTTTCCAGCCTTGCGGTGTTTTTTCAAGCCGATAATCTAACCCGATCGGTTGGGTATTAGCGCGCTGCATCACCTGCGACTTGACGACGACGTCGGTGGCATCTGTTTCGCCTCGCATGGGCAAGACCTTCACATTGGTCGCGTCATCGACGCGGGTGAAAGCGCCGCTATACGCACGGCCCAACGTACCCCGAAATGCTTTGACCAAGTCAGCCTGTTGCTCGGGCGTTGCCTGCCGCCAATACCGACCTGCCGCGAGGCGCGTTGTTTTTTCGAAATTGACATTAGGCAAAATCAAGTCGTCAACGATTTGGTTGACGCGCGCGGTGTCGCCCGCGCGCACCTTGCTGTCGGCCTTCAGCACCGTTAACACTTGATCGGCGACCTGTTGCACGAAGTCGTTCGGTGCCGCGTTTGGATTGGGCTTGACTTGGGCGCGAGCAGCATGACTCAGGCCCAGAACGCAGCACACAAACAGCAACTTAAAAAATAAATCAGTGCGAGACTTCATGAAACGTATCCTTGCGATTGGCTAACTATTTGCTGACAGGCACTCAACGTGAATGCTTATTTTTTGGGGGATAGACCAAGCGCCTTTTCGTCAGCGGGCGCGGCTCCAAAGTCTTCGTAGTTTGGTAGCTTCTGGGCCTCGGCGGTCGCCCCATCGACCTGAGCCTGGCGGCGCTTGAGGTAGGCGTCACGAATAAAACTGTAGCGATCTAAGGCGGTACGGTCAATCGTGTTTGTGATTTCGAGCAGGGCTTCTCGCCGTTCGACTACTTCAAGCCCATAAATCGAATTACGTACACCAATGTCATGGATGAAGGAGCCATACCCAAACTGGTTCACGTATATGTCAAGGGCCTTGCCCGCGCCGTCCCGCAGGGTTGCCGAACCCATAATGGGCAGAACAACATAAGGGCCAGAGCTGAGCCCCCAAACGCCAAGGGTGACACCAAAATCGTTCGGGATGCGCTTGGCGCCAGTTTGGCTAGCCAAATCCAAACAGCCTCCAAGCCCCATCGTTGAGTTCAGCAAGAAGCGACCGAAGGTGTTGAGCGCGTCGACCTGGCGGCCTTGTAGCGTACTGTTAAACCAAGACCACACCTCGCCAAGGTTTAGAAAAATATTGTTGATACAGGTGCGGACAGGTTGTGGCACCACAAAAGAGTAAGCCTCTGCAACGGGCTTGAGTACTGCGCGGTCGACCGCATCGTTGAATTCAAAGACCGCACGGTTTGAACTTTCGAGAGGGTCGGTGGCGCTAGGCGGGCCAACGGTCGTTGTGGCACACCCCGATAGCAGCACCAGGGCGCACGCACACAGCACAAGTCTAAATTGTTGAGTAAAAAAACGAGAGTGCATTCTGCTTGACCGTTATTGAGAGACTTTTGGTGATTTAGGTGCGGGTGCTGGCTCGGTGCCTTGTGGCGTACCTTGTTTTTCAGCAGAGGAGTACAAGAATTGACTGATCAGGCTTTCGAGGACGATCGCGCTTTGTGTGAATTGAATCGTTGCGCCGGCAACAAAATTGGCCTCATCGCCACCCGCTTCAAGGCCGATGTATTGCTCGCCGAGCAGGCCCGACGTCAAAATCCGCGCCGAAGAATCTTTCGGAAACAAGTAGCCCTTTTCAATTTGAACAGTTACGACCGCTTGAAAGGTTTTTTCATCTAAGGCGATACCAGCCACACGCCCGACGACAACGCCCGCGCTTTTTACCGGGGCACGCACTTTGAGCCCGCCGATATTGTCGAACTTGGCCGACAGGGTGTACGTAGGAGCAAACGAGAAGCTGCTAAGGTTGCCCGCCCTGAGTGCTAAAAAAGACAGCGCGACGCCGCCCAACAAGATAAAGAGCCCCACCCACCAATCTGTTTTTTCGTTTGACATTATTTGACCCTTTAGTTGCTGAACATCAGCGCAGTCAGTAGAAAATCAAGCCCTAAGACGGCCAAAGAGCCGGTCACAACGGTGCGGGTGGTTGCGCGCGCCACACCCTCAGGGGTGGGGCGTGCTTGCCAGCCTTCGTATAGAGCGATGAGCGTAACGGCGATTCCGAAGATGATACTTTTAATGACACCGTTCAATATGTCTTTGTAGATGTCGACGCCGTTCTGCATTTGTGACCAAAAGGCGCCGGTATCAATACCAATGAGCAGCACGCCGACCACCCAGCCGCCAATAATGCCAACCATCGAGAATACGGCGGCTAAAACAGGCATCGCGATGACCCCGCCCCAAAAGCGGGGCACAAAGACCCGCCGAATGGGGTCGACGGCCATGACTTCCATGGCGGCGAGCTGCTCGCCAGCTTTCATCAGCCCGATCTCGGCAGTGAGTGAGGTGCCAGCCCGCCCAGCAAAGAGCAGGGCCGTTATGACAGGGCCTAACTCACGCGTCAGTGACAGCGCGACTAGCAAGCCCAGTGCCTCTTCAGAGCCGTAACGGTTTAGGGTGTAATAGCCTTGTAATCCTAAGACAAAACCTACAAATAAACCCGAGACAATAATGATGAGTAGGGAGAAGTTACCGATGAAATGCACCTGCTGAGAGACCAGGCGCGGGCGTTTTAACACGATGCCGCTGCGTTGCAGCAGCATCAAAAAGAAACGTGTAAAGAGCCCAAGCCCCGTCAGGCGCAGGCGCACACCTTTACCGAGCGGCGTTAAAAATTTTAGAGGGCTCATGGTGGTGTGCCTGTGCGAGCAAGCCAGGCTTCAAAGGCTGGGGTAACCGGGTAGTCGAAGGCAACCGGGCCATCTGCGTGCCCGTGTAAAAACTGCTGCACGTAGGGATCAGGCGAAGCCCCGAGCGTGGCGGGAGTGCCGTGCGCTTTAAGCTCGCCTTGACCGACCAAGTAGACGTGATCGGCGATGGCAAAGGATTCGGCGATGTCGTGCGTGATGACCACCGAGGCGCAGCCTAGCCGATCAGACAGGTTGCGAATTAACCGCGCGGTGATGCCCAATGAGATGGGGTCAAGACCTGCAAAAGGCTCGTCGTAAAGCACGAGTTCTGGTTCTAATACCACCGCACGCGCTAGCGCAACGCGACGCGCCATGCCGCCGGAAATTTCAGAGACCTTCAAATGTGCGGCAGCACGCAAACCCACAGCGCTCAATTTTTCGAGCACACGCTCGGTGAGTTGCGTCGCAGACAGGTTGAGATGTTCGCGCAGCGGAAAAGCGACGTTTTCGAACACATTCAGGTCGGTGAAGAGCGCGCCCTGTTGAAACAGAACCCCCATGCGCTGGCGAAGCGATTGCAGCATGGGGCGATCAGCGTGCGCCAGATTTTGGCCGAAGAGGGTGACGGTGCCGTGGCGCGCGACGAGTTGACCGGTGGCCGCACGCAGCAGGGTGGTTTTGCCTGATCCCGAACCGCCCATCATGGCTACGACTTGCCCAGGCAAGACCTCGAGCGAGATCTCACGTAAGACGGTGAAGTCGCCATACCCAAGTGAAACACCTTCGAGGCGCAGCACGGGTTGGTTTGATTTCTGAGGGGGCGTAAGCATGTCGAACCAAAAGGATCAGAGCAAAACCTAGCGACTGACAACTTCAAGCAGCGCTGGGCAGGCAGGCTCAGACTGATGATTGTAACGCCCACACTGAAGTTGTGAGACTCCCCGATTTGTAGGGGAGGCCATTCAGGCGCTTACTGGGGTTGAATATTGGCTGACTTGATGACTTTGGCCCATTTGGCAGTCTCTGAGGCAATAAACTGGGCAAAGTCCTCAGGTGAGCCCCCGCCGGCCTGACTGGCGGCGTCAGATATCTGTCTGATGACCTCAGGGTCGCGCAGCACTTCGTTGAGCGCAAGGTTAAGCTTAGAGATGATCGCCGTTGGCGTGCCCGCGGGCGCGATGATGCCTTGCCAGTTGTAGGACTCGAAACCCGCAACACCCAACTCGGCCATTGTCGGGACGTCGGGCAACAGAGCAAGCCGCTTGGTTGAGGTCACGGCGAGGGGGCGTATTTTTTGGCCCTTGATGGCGGGTAGGGCGGCATAGCCCATTTCAAACATCATGCTCAGATGGCCGGCCATCAGGTCTGTTGAGGCGGGCGCGCCACCTTTGTACGGTACATGGACAATATCAATCTTGGCGAGGTCGCGAAACATCTCGCCCGATAGATGGTGTGCACCGCCGATGCCTGATGAGCCAAAGGTTAGCTTGCCGGGCTCTTTTTTGGCTAACGCAATGAGCTCAGCCAAATTGTTGGCAGGTAGGCTGTTGGCCACACTGAGCACCAAGGGACTATTTTCAATCAAAATGACCGGTGCAATATCCTTTTGGGGGTTATAGGGAAGCATCGTCATCAGGGTGGGGTTCACGGCCAAGGGGGCCAGATTGCCCGAACCGATCGTGTAACCATCAGGCGCCGCCTTGGCGATTAAGGCGGTGCCGATGACGCCACCGGCACCACTTTTGTTTTCAACGACAACAGGTTGACCAAACTTGTCAGTGAGCTTGCGCGCCAGCAGTCGCATGCGCGTGTCAGAGAAGCCGCCGGCGGCATAGGGCACGATGAGGGTAATGTTTTTTACTGGCCAGGCTTGTGCGCTTGCCGAACTTGCTGGTGCTTGCGCCGCAGCAGGTGACAAACCAGAGATGGCCAATAGGCTCGCCGTCATTGCACAGAGGCGTTTAAGAGGGTGCGTCATGGATAGTCTCTAGTTGGTTTGGCTTAGCGAGGCAAGTCGCTTGCGCCCATTAAAAACGCATCGACAGCGCGCGCGCACTGGCGACCTTCACGGATTGCCCACACCACGAGCGATTGGCCGCGTCGCATGTCACCGGCCGCAAAGACCTTCGCGAGATTGGTGCGGTAGTCGTCGGTGTTGGCGCGCACGTTACCGCGCGCATCTTGATCTACCCCAAAGGCGGTCAACACGTTACCGACGGGGGCGACAAAGCCCATTGCCAGCAAAACGAGATCTGCTTGGATGTCGAACTCAGAGCCTTTCACTTCTTGCATTTTGAGTTGTCCCGAGGTGTCGTCTTTCACCCACTCGACGCGAGCAGCGACAAGCTTTTCGACTTTGCCACCTTTGCCCGCCAAAGACTTGCTGGTGATAGCCCAGTCGCGTTCGGCGCCTTCTTCGTGCGACGACGAGGTACGCAATTTTGCTGGCCAGTAAGGCCACGTCATCGCTTTATTTTCGCTTTCGGGTGGGCGTGGCATCAACTCAATTTGAGTCACCGAGAGGGCGCCATGACGATTGCTGGTACCAACGCAATCTGAGCCCGTATCACCGCCACCGATCACTACAACGTGCTTACCCTTGGCCAGCACTTGCGAACTAAGCTTGTCGCCAGCGACCACTTTGTTTTGTGGACGCAAGAAATCCATGGCGTACATCACGCCATCGAGTTCGCGGCCAGCAATCGGCAAATCACGCGGCGTTTCACAGCCGCCAGTAAGCACCACGGCATCAAATTCTTTTTGCAAAGCTTCGGGCGTTTTGACGGTGAGGTTTTTGTCAGAGGCTTGCGCAGCGTCGCCAATGTAGTGCGAGGTTTTAAACGTGACGCCTTCAGCCTGCATTTGAGTCATGCGCTGATCGATTAGGTTTTTTTCAAGTTTGAAATCAGGGATGCCGTAACGCAGCAAGCCGCCGATACGATCGCTCTTTTCAAAAACCGTGACGGCATGACCCACGCGCGCCAGTTGCTGCGCGCAGGCCAAGCCCGCTGGGCCCGAACCAATCACCGCGACGGTTTTGCCCGTTTGATGCGTAGGTGGCTGTGGTACGACCCAACCCTCTGACCAGCCCTTGTCAATAATGGCATGCTCAATAGACTTGATGCCGACGGCATCGTCATTGATGTTGAGCGTGCAAGCCGATTCGCAGGGCGCCGGGCAGATCCGCCCCGTAAACTCAGGAAAATTGTTCGTCGAATGCAACACATCTAGCGCACCACGCCAGTTTTGGCGATACACCAACTCGTTCCAGTCGGGGATGATGTTGTTGACTGGGCAACCGTTATTACAAAACGGGACCCCGCAATCCATGCAGCGTGCTGCTTGTTTACCGGCCTGTTCATCCGACAAATGCAATACGAACTCGCGCCAGTGTTTGAGACGACTTGCAGGCGCCTCAGAGGCCTCTTGCAGACGCTCAATCTCTAAAAATCCAGTGATTTTTCCCATGATGATTCCTTAAGCAGCCTTGTGTAAGGGGTTGGCAGCGCGCCACATTTCGCCTAGGGCGCGCTTGTAATCCACAGGCATGATTTTGATAAATTTACCGCGTGCGCTTTCCCAGTGACTGACCAAATCGCGTGCGCCAAAACTACCGGTATAGCGGAAGTGGTTTTCAACTAATCGCTTGAGGATGGCTTCGTCGGTTTCGCGCGCAGCGCCACGACCTAAGCTGTGCCAGATGTCGATCCCTTGCGCTTTTTCTTGCTCGGCAGAAGACAACACCGGTTCGATCGCCACCATCGTCATATTGCAGCGCTCAGCGAAGGTCCGCTCAGGATCCCAGACATAGGCGACGCCGCCTGACATACCGGCCGCGAAGTTGCGCCCGGTGGCGCCGAGCACGACGACAGTGCCGCCAGTCATGTATTCGCAACCGTGATCACCGGTGCCTTCAACCACTGCCGCTGCACCCGAGTTACGTACGGCAAAGCGTTCGCCGGCCACGCCGTTGAAATAAGCCTCGCCACCCGTGGCGCCATACAGCACCGTATTGCCAACAATAATGTGATCGACGCCTAAACCGCGGAAGTCGTTAGGTGAGCGCACGATGATACGGCCGCCTGATAAGCCTTTGCCAACATAGTCATTGCCTTCGCCCACTAAGTCGAGCGTCACGCCACGCGCCAAGAAAGCGCCAAAGCTTTGGCCGGCCGTACCGTTACATTGAATATGAATGGTGTCGTCGGGCAGCCCTTCATCACCGTAGCGTGTAGCGATTCGGCCCGAGAGCATTGCGCCAATCGTACGGTTACGGTTGCGTACCGGCACGATGAACGACACTTTTTCACCACGCTCAAGCGCGGGCTTGCTACGCTCGATTAATTCGTGATCCAGCGCTGACTCAAGACCGTGATCTTGTGTTTCGATTTGGCGACGTGGGCTGTCGTTAGTGGGTTGATAAAACACGCGAGCGAAATCCAGACCATGGGCTTTCCAGTGCTCGATGCCTGAGCGGGTGTCGAGCAAATCAACGCGTCCGACCAAATCATCAAAATTGCGGATGCCCAACTGCGCCATGATTTCGCGTACTTCTTCTGCTACAAAAAAGAAGTAGTTCACAACGTTTTCGGGCTTGCCTTGAAATTTTTGACGCAGGACCGGATCTTGCGTGGCGACACCAACGGGGCAGGTGTTCAGATGGCATTTGCGCATCATGATGCAACCCTCAACGACCAGAGGGGCTGTGGCAAAACCAAATTCGTCGGCACCCAACAGTGCCCCAATCGCCACGTCGCGACCGGTTTTCATTTGACCGTCCGCTTGCACGCGAATACGGCTGCGCAGTTTGTTGAGCATGAGCGTTTGTTGTGTTTCGGCCAGACCAAGCTCCCAGGGGGTGCCAGCGTGTTTGATCGAGGACACAGGCGAGGCGCCGGTGCCGCCGTCGTGGCCAGAGATCGTGACGTGATCTGCCTTAGCCTTGGCCACACCTGCGGCAACTGTACCCACACCGACTTCAGACACGAGCTTGACCGAAATCGAGGCGCGCGCGTTGACGTTTTTAAGGTCGTGAATCAGCTGTGCCAAATCTTCGATCGAGTAAATGTCGTGATGTGGCGGTGGTGAAATCAAGCCTACGCCGGGTACCGAGCAGCGTAACTTGGCGATGTACTCAGAGACCTTGTGGCCGGGCAATTGACCGCCCTCACCGGGCTTCGCGCCTTGTGCCATTTTGATCTGGATTTGATCGGCGCTTGAGAGGTACTCGGCACTGACGCCAAAGCGCCCAGAGGCAACTTGTTTGATCTTCGAGCGCATCGAGTCGCCGGCTTGCAAGGGCACGTCAGCGGCAATGCGATCGGCGCCAAGTTCAGAGGCGAGCGTTGCGCCCGCGAGAATGCCGCTGCTGCCTGTGCGCAATTCGTTGCGATAGCGCAGTTCGTCTTCGCCGCCTTCTCCGGTATTTGACTTGCCGCCGATCCGATTCATGGCAACGGCCAGAACGGAGTGGGCCTCAGTTGAAATCGAGCCAAGCGACATTGCACCGGTTGCAAAGCGTTTCACAATCTCTTTGGCGGATTCGACTTCGTCGATGGCGATCGCACGAGCCGGATCAACTTTAAATTCAAAGAGGCCGCGTAACGTCATGTGACGCTTGCTTTGATCGTTGATGAGCTGCGCGTATTCTTTGTAAGTGCGATAGTTGTTCGCGCGGGTGGCGTGTTGCAACTTTGCAATCGAATCGGGTGTCCACATGTGGTCTTCGCCGCGCACGCGGTACGCGTACTCACCGCCTGCGTCTAAGGCATTTGCGAGCACGGGGTCATTGCCAAACGCTGCCCGATGGGTGCGCAAGGCCTCTTCAGCAACTTCAAAAATCCCAATGCCTTCGATCGTGCTGGCGGTGCCTGAAAAGTATTTGTTGACCAAGGCTGTGCGTAAGCCAACCGCTTCGAAAATTTGCGCACCGCAGTAAGACATGTAGGTCGAAATGCCCATTTTGGACATCACTTTATTGAGACCTTTGCCGATTGCTTTGACGTAATTTTTTTCTGCTTTGTCAGGCGTTGTAGACATGTTTTTCAAGCTTTCGAGAGCGAGAAAAGGATGGATCGCTTCGGCGCCGTAACCACCTAGCAAGGCAAAGTGATGCACCTCGCGTGCCGAGCCTGTTTCAACGACTAAGCCCGTGTTGGTACGCAGGCCTTCGCGGATCAGGTGTTGGTGCACTGCAGAGGTGGCAAGCAACGCTGGGATGGCAACGCGCTCGTGATCGACAGCACGGTCGGTCAGAATCAGAACGGTGAATCCGGTGTTGACGGCGTCGACGGCCTTGGCGCACAGTGCTGCCAAGCGCGCTTCGATGCCTTCTGCCCCCCAGGCCGCGGGGTAGGTAATATCTAATTCAAAGCTGCGAAACTTGTCACCGGTGATTTCAGCAATTGAACGCAGTTGCGCCATTCCGGTCACGTCAAGCACGGGTTGCGTCACTTCAAGGCGCAGCGGCGGATTGACGTTGTTGATGTCTAACAGGTTAGGCTTAGGCCCGATGAACGAGACCAATGACATCACCATTTGCTCGCGAATCGGATCGATCGGCGGGTTGGTGACTTGCGCAAACAGTTGGCGAAAATAGTTATAAAACGGCTTTGCTCGAGTCGATAAAATCGCCAATGGGGCATCGTTGCCCATTGAGCCGATCAATTCTTCGCCGGTGTCGGCCATCACTTCAAGAATGAACTTGTAATCTTCTTGGGTCCAGCCGAAGGCTTGTTGGCGGTCTAATAAGGTCTCGCGTGGAAGTGCGAGCGATACGCTTTGTGGTGCAGGCAAGGCATCGAGCTTGAGGCGCAGGCGATCAATCCACTGCCGATAGGGCCGTGAGTTTGCAAGCTGTGATTTGATTTCAGCGTCGTCAATGATCCGACCTTGTTCAAGGTCGATTAAAAACATTTTGCCAGGCTGCAAGCGCCATTTTTTGACGATGCGATTTTCGGGGATGGGCAGTGTGCCCGCCTCGGAAGCCATGATCACCATGTCGTCGTCTGTGATCAGGTAGCGAGCGGGGCGCAAGCCGTTGCGGTCGAGCGTCGCACCAACTTGGCGGCCATCGGTAAACGCAACCGCGGCGG
>JBIIWK010000040.1:0-15079 GCA_044338955.1 Burkholderiaceae bacterium | reverse complement strand
ACGGACGTCCCAACATGAACTACCGCCTGTTTACTGACAATGATCAGCACACCGACGTGATCAGCGATGACTTGGTGGTCATGCATCTGCAATATTCAACCCAGTGGGACAGCTTGGCGCACGTGGGCTCGCTGTTTGATGCGAATGGCGACGGTATCCCTGAAGCGGTTTACTACAACGGTTATCGCGCGGGGAAAGATATTCAAGGCCCAACAGAAGGAAAAGATGCAGGCGTGCCCCAACCGGGTGATCAGCGCAGCACCTCTAACGCCATTGCTCTGGGCATCCAAAACATGGCCGAGTCTTGTGTACAAGGCCGTGGCGTGATGATTGATTTTCATGCGCACTTCGGCAATAAGCGCGAAAACATCACTTATGACACCTTGATGCGCATCATGGAGCAAGACAAGGTTGTGGTTGAGAAAGGCGATATGGTTTGCCTTCACACAGGCTTCGCGCAGATGTTGATGGACATGAACGGTAAGCCCGATCTCCAACTGTTGAATAATAGCTGCGCAGCGTTAGATGGTCGCGATAAAAAACTGTTGAACTGGATTACAGACAGTCAGTTGGTTGTATTGATGGCCGATAACTACGCGGTCGAAGCGCATCCTGCTACTAGCCACATTGGTTGCTGCGCGACCTTGCCGATTCATGAACACTGCTTGTTTAAGTTAGGTGTGCATCTGGGCGAAATGTTTTATCTGACCCCGCTGGCGCAATGGTTGCGCAAGAACGGTCGTAATCGTTTCTTACTGACAGCGCCTCCGTTACGCTTACCTGGTGCGGTGGGCTCGCCTTCGACTGCGGTGGCGACTGTTTAATGAAAGACGTCATCAGAATTGGTTCGGGTGCAGCGTGGTGGGGTGATCGTGTTGAACCCGCTGCGCTAAACGCCGAAAAAGGTCAGTTAGATTATTTGTGCTTTGAAACGATGGCCGAGGCAACTGTATCGGCCGCACAAGTGCGCGCGCGACGCGACCCATCGTTTCCGGGTTACGACACATATCTAGATGATCGGATGAAAGCGGTGCTGCCTGCTTGCATCAAAAACGGCACCAAGATTATTACCAATCAAGGCTGGATCAATCCCGATGCTGCGGCCAAGCGCATTGTGTACTGGCTCAATGAATTTGGTTTTAAAGGCGTCAAGGTCGCCTCAGTCAATGGCAGCTTGATTACCGAGCATGTGCTTGAACTAACGGATGTGATTTTAGAAAATGGTCAACCCACTGCGACGCTGAAAGAAAATTTAATTTCTGCTGAGGTCTATC
The DNA here is from genome assembly GCA_044338955.1 of Burkholderiaceae bacterium. GTDB lineage: Bacteria > Pseudomonadota > Gammaproteobacteria > Burkholderiales > Burkholderiaceae_B > Zwartia. The sequence continues at coordinate 13,805 of JBIIWK010000040.1, read as the reverse complement.
AAGGTGCCGAGCCCATCGTTGAGGCCTTAAAGGCCGGTGCCCACATTGTGATTACGGGTCGTGTCGCTGACCCCTCAATCTTTATGGCGCCGATGATGTATGAGTTTGACTGGGATCCCCTCGATCACGTCAAACTGGGCCAGGGCAATGGCATCGGTCACTTGCTTGAGTGCGGTGCGCAAGCAACGGGCGGGTACTTTTCAGACCCAGGGTTTAAAGATGTGCCCGAGCCCTGGAACTTTGGCTTTCCGATTGCTGAAGTGAGCCGCGATGGTAGTGCCGTGATCACCAAAGTGGCCGGTACGGGTGGCGCCATTACGCTCGAAACAATTAAAGAACAGATGCTGTACGAAGTGCATGATCCGGCGAATTATCTGACCCCTGATGTGGTGGTAGATTTCACCACTGTGCAGATTGAGCAGGTGGGTGTAGATCGTGTGCGTGTCAGCCACATCGGCGGCAAGCCACGCACCCCAACCTTAAAAGTCTCGATTGGTTGTACCGAGGGTTTTATTGGTGAGGATATGTTTTTTTATGCTGGCCCTGGTGCCTTGCGTCGTGCCGAGCTGGCTAAGAAAATTCTTGAAGAACGTTTCAAAATCGTCAAGTTGCAAGCCGAAGAGATTCGAATCGATTACTTGGGTTTGAATGCGATTCATGGCGCAGCAACACCTGCCGATGCCCCCGAGCCTTATGAAGTGGCCGTGCGCGTGGCGGCTCGCACCAAGACCCGCGAAGAGGCGGCTAAGGTTGGTCGTGAAATCGATGGCATGGCGGTGTCAGGTATTGCTCACACGGGCAAGCGCGTGCCACATCAGGATCGCACCCGTGAAGTGATCGGCGTGTGGTCATCGCTCGTGGCGCGCGAAAAGGTGTTCGCGTCAGTCAATTATTTTGTGAGCTAAGCCATGAAAGTCAAACTACAACATGTGGCGCATGCGCGTTCGGGCGACAAAGGTGATACCTCAAATATTGCTGTCTATGCCTATGTGCCAGCGTTTTACCCGCTGCTTAAAGAGCAGCTGACTGCCGAGAAACTCAAAGCCTTTTACAAGGGTGCAATTAAAGGCCCAGTCACACGCTACGAAGTCGAGAACTTGCATGCGATGAATTTTGTTGCGCAAGGGGCGTTAGGGGGCGGTGTTTCAAGAAGCCTTTGCTTAGACAACTATGGCAAGGCGTTGTCAGCTGCGATTCTTGGTTTTGAAATCGACGTGCCCGAGGCGTTACGATCTTCATTGCGCGGCCAGCACTTATTACAAAACACTTAGTTTATCCTTCACCGAAGCTACCCATCGCTGCATCTATCCTTGACCGAATTTAGCGTTTGACATCGTGATAAGAAAAAAACACACCATTTTGATTGTTGGGGCCAGTGGCGTGGTCGGTGCTGCCGCCTTGAATCATTTTGCAGCCTTGCCCGACTGGAATGTGATCGCTTTATCGCGACGCTTTGTGAACTTGCCCTTTCTGGCCCAACACGTCAGTGTTGATCTCACGGACCGTAAGGCCTGTGAGCAAGCGGCTTCAGGCCTGTCAGACGTCACGCATATTTTTTACGCGGCACTCTATGAGTTGCCTGAGCTTGTGGCGGGATGGCAAGACCCTAAACAGATGGCGGTGAACGAGGCGATGCTGCGCAATTTGCTTGATGCGCTCGCCCCTGTCGCAAAAAAATTACGTCACATCACACTGATGCAAGGGACCAAAGCTTACGGCGGCCATGTCGAACCGGCGCGTGTGCCAGCAAAAGAGCATTGGCCCCGCCATCCACATAAAAACTTTTACTGGTTGCAAGAAGATTTACTACGTGAACGTCAGACCAAAGCGGCGTGGACCTTCACAATTTTGCGTCCGCAGATCGTATTTGGCTATTCGGTCTTTAGCCCGATGAATATCGTCGCAGCGATTGGCGCCTACGCAGCGTTGCAACGTGAACAAGGCTTGCCCTTAAGCTTTCCAGGTGGTGGGCGTTATATCAACGGCGCCAGTGACAGCCGCCTGATTGCGCGCGTGGCTGAGTTTGCGGCGACAAACGAGATTGCAGCCAACGAAACTTACAACGTTGTGAATGGCGACGCTCTGGTTTGGCACGATATCTGGGGTTCGATTGCCGCAAAGTTCAAAATGCCAGTGGGTGAGCCTGCGCCGCTCTGTCTCGCCGACAAGATGCCTCAGCACGAGGCGCTTTGGGCGCAACTCTCGAATAAACACGACCTCGCATCCTTCACGTTGAGTGAAATTATTTCAAGCTCTTGGGAGTTTACAGACCGAGCTTTTGCGCACGGTGTTGAATATCCGGCTGATTCAGTGCTGAGTACGATTAAATTGCGTAAACATGGTTTCGCTGATTGCTACGACACCGAAGAGTCTTTGCACGACTGGTTAGAGCTCATGCAAAAGAATAGATTGTTACCCCGCTAATAAAAACGTTTTACTGGAGCGAAAATGAAAAGAATCAAAAACGCCGTCAAGTTTTTTGGATGCTCAGTGATCAGTGCGGCCGCGACGTACCTCGCCTTACCCAGCGCCTCAGCGCAAACAACGTTTGCAGACAGACCGATTCGCGTGGTCGTACCTTACCCTGCTGGCGGCACCACAGACTTGCTCGCGCGCGCGGTCAGCGGCCGCTTAGGTGAGTCGCTTGGGCGCACTGTTGTCATCGACAACAAGCCGGGCGCAGGCGGCGTGATTGGCTCGCAGCAAGTGGCTAAGTCAACGCCTGACGGTCATACGCTGGTGTTTGCCAGCATTGCTTCGCACGGCATTATCCCTGCACTACAAACTCCACCGCCCTATGATGCGGTGAAAGACTTTATGCCGATCACCCTCGTCGCTAGCACGCCTAACGTGTTGCTTGTGAATGTGAATTTGCCAGTCAAAAATGTGCAAGAGCTGATCGCCTTAGCAAAGGCCAAGCCCGGTACGGTCAACTTTGGCTCGACAAGTCACGGTGGTTCGCCTCACATGACTGGCGAGCTGCTTAAAACCATGGCGGGCATCGATATTGTCCATGTGCCCTACAAAGGCGGCTCGCCTATGTTGATCGATTTGATTGGCGGGCAGGTCGCGATGGGGTTTGATAATCTTCCGTCGTCAATGGCAAATATCCGCGCCGGCAAGGTACGAGCCTTAGCGGTCACGACGACCACCCGTTGGCCTGGTGCACCCGACATCCCGACAATGATTGAAGCCGGTGTAGCAGGTTTTGACGTCTCGGCGTGGTTTGGTTTGTTGGCGCCTGCCGGCACACCACAGCCGTTAATTGATTTGCTGAGCAAACACCTCATGGCGATTCTGCGTACCGATGCGATCAAGGCGCAGTTTTTAGAACTAGGTGCCTTGCCTGTGGGCGATACACCAGCCGAATTTAAGCGCTTCATTGAAATTGAGCGCGATAAGTGGAGCAAGGTTGCGCAGGCGAACAATATTAAGCTTTAAGGGTCAGCCAAGCACCGTACACAAAGGGTAAAAAATTTTGAAGCAAGCATATATAAAAGGTGTCGGTAACACACCCTTTGGTCGGCTTGAGGGTCGCAATACCCTCGATCTGATGGCCCAGGCAGCAAACGGTGCGTTGACGTCTGCAGGCTTGGTACGTGCAGAGATTGATGGCGTGCTGTGTGGGTATGCGACCACCTTGCCGCACTTGATGTTGGCAAATCTGTTTTGTGAGCGTTTTTCGTTGCGCCCTCAATATGCACATGGCATGGCCGCCGGTGGCGCCACTGGTGCAGCGATGCTGATGCTTGCGCGCGAACTGGTGCAAAGCGGGCGTTGCCGCAACGTGTTGGTGGTGGCAGGCGAAAATCGGTTAAGCGGTCAAACCCGAGACAGTTCGATTCAAACCCTTGCGCAGGTTGGCCATGCAGATTTTGAAGTCCCTAATGGTGCCTCGGTGCCTGCGTATTACGGCTTGATGGCTTCGCGCTATATGCACGAGGCGGGTATCACCAACGCAGACCTTGCTGAATTTGCGGTGCTGATGCGTAACAATGCGCGCCGCCATCCAGACTCACATCTCACGCAAGAGATCAGCGTAGCCGACGTGTTAGCGTCAAAGCCGATTGCCGAGCCCTTGCGGTTGCTGGACTGCTGCCCGATTTCTGATGGCGCGATGGCGTTGATTGTTTCGTCAGAACCTAATGCTGGCGTTCGCGTCAAAATGGTTGGGGCAGGGCAGGCGCATTTTCATCAGCACTTGACCGCCCTGCAAGATGTCATGCATACGGGTGCAGGTGCTGCTGCCAAGATTGCCTTTCTCGAAGCGGGCTTAACGACTCGCGATATTGACTACTTGGGCGTCTACGATTCGTTCACCATCACGTTGTTGATGTTGCTAGAAGAAATTGGTTTTGCGGCAAGAGGCCAGGCGGCGCAGCGTGTGCGGCAGGGTGATTTTTCGCAAGACGGTGCGTTGCCCTTGAATACACATGGTGGCTTGTTATCGTTTGGCCACTGTGGTGTCGCGGGTGGCATGGCACATACTGTTGAAGCCTATCGGCAATTTACAGGCCAAGCCGGAGTGCGCCAAGTCAAAACCCCCACACATGCTTATATTCATGCTGATGGCGGCGTGATGTCATCGCACGTCAGTCTGATTCTGTCGCGAGAGGGTTAAGCCATGACAACTCATCCATCTTTGTCGCGTCAGGGTTAAGCCATGACAACTCATCCATCTTTGTCGCTCGAGAATTAAGCCATGACAACCAATCAATTACCTATGGCGTCTTTGGCTCAACCTTACCTTGAAGGATTGACAGAGCACGTGTTGCGCTATCAACAGTGCACCGCCTGCGCACGTGCTCAAACGTTTGCGCATGACGCCTGTCAGTTTTGCGGCGCTGAGGAGCTGGTTTGGCATACCTCAACTGGCCGTGGGCATGTTCATGCAGTCACTGTCGTCGGTCGAGCGCCTTCGGATGCTTTCCGTTCGCTAGCACCTTACACGCTCGTGGTGGTGACACTCGAAGAAGGCGCACGACTGATGGGGCACGCCTCGCCCGGAGTACAAATCGGTGATGCCGTCACCGCAACATTTTTTAAACATCTTGATCAGACTCTCGTGCGTTTTGAACCTATCGGCTAACGCTCGATTAAATCGTCTCTTACCTCCATTCAAGACTTTCTTTGTGTTTTAGTTTCGTCTGAGTAAAAGACGGACACTTGCGCAAGATGGTCTCGTGATGGCTTACGCTTTTAACCGGAATTTTTATGTCTGACTTACTCGAAACCGCATTAAATCCTCGCACTGTTGCCATCATTGGCGCCTCTGAAAATATCCATAAAATTGGTGGGCGCCCAATTTATTACATGCAAAAGGGTGGATTCAAGGGTACGATTTATCCGATCAATCCAAGCCGTGAAGAAGTGCAAGGCTTAAAAAGCTATGCGTCGCTCGCACAGTTGCCCGAAGTGCCAGAGCTAGTGTTGATTGTGGTAGCGGGCGATAAGGCTGTTGAGGCGGTTGAGGATTGCGCCGCGCGCGGCGTGAAGTCAGTGGTGGTCATGGCCTCAGGTTTTGGCGAGACCGGCCCAGAAGGCCGCGCCACGCAACAACGCATGACGGATGCCGCGCGCGCAACGGGTATGCGCATCTATGGCCCCAATACTCACGGATTGGCAAATTTTGGCTCGGGTGCGATTGCAGGGTTCTCGACCATGTTCATTGAACGTCCGCCGCAAGACGGGCCCGTTGCGGTGTTGAGTCAAAGTGGCGGCATGAGTGCGATGGTGTACGGCTTGCTGCGCGAGCGTGGCATTGGTGTGCGTCACGTACACGCCACCGGCAATGAAGCTGACGTCACTGTGGCTGAAATGGCCTGGGCGATTGCACATGACCCTGATATCAAACTCATGTTGCTATACCTTGAAAATATTGCTAACCCTGAAATCTTGGCGCGTACTGCTGCCTACGCGCGCACGCGTGATTTACCGATTATTGCGGTCAAGGCGGGGCGTACTGCAGGCGGGCAACAGGCCGCGTCGACACATACGGGTTCGATGGCGAACGAAGAGCGTGTGGTCGATGCGTTCTTTAAAAAGCATGGCATTTGGCGTGTGCGTGACCCGCATGCACAGGCGCTTTGCGCGCAGGCCTACTTAAAAGGCTGGCGACCAACCGGTAATCGATTGGTCGTGATTAGTAATTCAGGTGCCAGCTGTGTCATGGGTGCCGATGCCGCTGAAGAGAACGGCCTAGAGCTTTCGATCTTGTCGGCATCGACACAGAAAGCTGTTGCAACCTCCTTACCCGGTTTCGCCACCACAACAAATCCGATCGATATCACAGCCGCATTGTTATCAAACAGCAATTTATTTAGTGAGGTGTTGCCGGCCGTGGCGCAAGATCCTTCGGCAGATATGTTTTTTATTAATATCCCTGTCGCGGGTGCTGGCTATGACGTCGAAGCGTTTGCACGCGATACGGCAAAATTCGAAGCGCTGACCGGTAAGCCTGTTGCGGTGGCTGCCTGGCAAGATACGGTGGCCAAGCCCTTTATTGCAGCGGGCGTGCCGACCTTTGCGAACGAAGCGCAGGCAGTCGGTGTGTTGGGGCAGTTAGCCGCACACACGGCGTTGATGAACGAGTCGTTCGAGCCTTGGCACGATCTTCAGGCGGTTCACGTGCCAGAGGGCGCTGGCGCGTATTGCAGCGAGGCACAAACCCTTAAGTTGCTGGCCAAACATGGCATACCCATCGTTAAGCATCAGTTGTGCCAGACCGCGGCTGAAGTGCGCGAAGCCTTTGTCGCGGTCGGAGGGCCTGTTGTGATTAAGGCTTGTTCGGCTGAAGTGCCGCATAAGTCTGAGTTTGGTTTGGTGGCGCTCGGTGTGCAAAGTGCAGATGTAGCCGCCACAATCTTTGAATCGCAACGCAAAAAACTCACAGAAATGAAGGTCAGCCATGAGGGCATCATCGTGGCTGCGATGAGCCGTGGACGGCACGAGTGTATGGTGGGCGCCCGCTTTGATCCAGTGTTTGGGCCCGTCGTCATGATCGGTGCGGGTGGCAAGTATGTTGAGGCACTGAAGGATTATGCCGTGCTGTTGCCGCCCTTTAATCTTGAGCAAGTTGAGCGTGCGCTGCGCGGCTTACGCATGGCACCTCTTTTAGACGGGGTACGCGGCGATGCACCCATGGATGTCAAAGCGTTTGCGCAGGTCGCCGTGTCGGTCGGCCGTCTCATGATGGCGGCTGGGCCCAGTATCGCCTCGTTGGACTTAAATCCGGTGATGGTAGGTGCGGTCGGTGAGGGTGCTGTGGTGGTGGATGCTTTGCTTGAGCGTGGTGGCCGCAGCTAGGTCTTGCCGCTGGTTGCTCGGTCTGTATGCAACGGGCATTCTGAGAGCGTTGTGCGGGTGCGCCGGGCGTGATTTGCAATACAAGCAGGACTAATAAAGGCTTAGCATGCTTATTTCACAGTTTAAATCCCATCGTTCTGATTGACGCACTCGTCACAGTGCGGCAATATCCTAGACAATCAATACTCAATTTAAGGAAAACAACATGCGTCGCCCACTGCTCGTCGCTGCGATTGCCGCCGCGTTGCTCTTGCCAAGTCTAGGCACAGCGAAAACCTTCAAATGGACCAGTCAAGGCGATATCCTGACACTTGATCCGCATTCGCAAAACGAAGGCTTGAATATCGCGGCTAACCTGTGGGTGTATGACCCCTTACTGAATTACAACGACAAGTTTGACGTGATCCCTGGGTTGGCAACGTCTTGGGAGCAAATCAATCCCTCATTGTGGCGCTTTAAATTACGTGCTGGCGTAAAGTTTCATGACGGCTCAGCGTTCACCGCAGACGACGTCGTCTTCTCGATTAAGCGTGCCATGGCACCCTCGTCGCAATTCAAGTCTTATGTTGCAGGCATCAGTGACGTCACGGCGATTGATCCGTTGACGGTTGAGATCTCAACCGCAGGGCCTAATCCCGTGTTGTTGCGCCAGTTACCTTCGCTGGGCATCATGAGCAAAGCGTGGTCAGAAAAAAACAACGCGGCTTTGCCTCAGGATTTTAATAAAAAGGAAGAAAGCTTCGCGGCACGTAACGCCATGGGCACAGGCCCTTACATGCTGAAATCGCGTGAAGTCGACATCAAAACGGTATATGTTGAGAATCCGAACTGGTGGGGTAAGCCGACCAAGCAGGGTAATGTGACTGAAATTGTTTACACACCAATCAAGCAAAACGCCACGCGTACAGCCGCACTGTTGTCGGGCGAAGTAGATTTTGTGTTGGATCCAGCGGCGCAAGATATCGAGCGTTTGCGCTCTCAAGTCAAAGTGCTGGATGGTAACGAAAATCGTACGATCTACATTGCGATGGATCTGCAAAGCCCTGAGTTGAAGTACAGCAATATCAAGGGAAAAAATCCACTGGCTGACGTTCGCGTGCGCGAGGCACTGTATCGTGCGATTGATATTGAGACGATCAAAAAAGCCGTCATGCGTGGTATGTCGTTGCCCACTGGCGCGATGATTTCGCCCCAAGTCCACGGGTACTCAGACGCGATAGGTAAACGCGTGCCTTATGATTTGGTCAAGGCTCGTGCTTTATTAAAAGAGGCTGGTTACGACAACAATCTTGAGTTTACGATTGATTGCCCAAATAACCGTTACATCAACGACGAGGCGATTTGCCAAGCTGTTGTAGCCATGTGGGCCAAGATTGGCGTTAAAACCAAGCTCAACGCCATGCCGCGGGCAACGTTCTTTCCAAAGGTTGCTAATGGCGACACCAGTATCTATTTATTTGGCTGGGGCGTCCCCACGTTTGATGCGTACTACACACTCGAATCCCTGATTCGTAGCAAGGGCACGGGCGCTGCAGGTGCTTTCAACTATGGTGGTTATTCAAATCCCAAAGTTGACGCGCTGATTGATGCGATCAAAACAGAAATCGATGATGCCAAGCGCACCGCAATGATTCAAGAAGCCTTCACGATCCATGCAAAAGAATTCGGCACGATCCCTTTGCATGATCAGGTCATCCCCTGGGCCATGAAGAAAAACGTCGACATCAAGCATCAGCCGAATAATCGTCCGGTTGTAGAAAGAATCACCATCAATTAATCCCCCTAACGGTCTTGGCTGAGTGATCGCTCAGCCAAGACTGGTCTAAGTCGAGAGCCCATGTTTGCTTTTATTTTGCGCCGGTTGATACAGGCCGCAGGCGTTTTGCTGACGGTTGCGCTTCTTGCTTTCGTGCTGTTTCAGTACGTGGGCGATCCGGTCATGATTATGTTGGGGCAAGAGGGGACACCTGCAGAGCGTGATCAGCTTCGAAAAGATTTAGGTCTGAGCGACCCAGTGATCGTGCAGTTCTACCATTTTCTGACTAACGCGATTCAGGGCGATTTTGGGCTGTCGTTGCGACAAGGTCAAAAGGTCTCGACCTTGCTGCGTGAACGGTTGCCGGCCACCCTAGAACTCTCGATTGCAGCTGCGTTGATTGCGTTGCTGGTGGGCTTGCCCTTGGGTGTGTATACCGCGCTAAAGCGCCACGGCAAGTTGTCGCAAGCGCTATTGGCCTTTTCGTTATTAGGCGTATCTTTGCCAACATTTTTAATCGGGATCTTGCTGATTTTGATTTTTTCGGTTTCGTTGGGTTGGTTACCTAGCTACGGCCGTGGTGACACGATCAAGCTTGGCTGGTGGACAACGGGGTTACTGACGAAGAGCGGCTGGACGCATCTTGTCTTACCGGCCGTGACTTTATCGTTGTTTCAAGTTGCCCTCGTTTTACGTTTGGTGCGCTCTGAAATGCTCGAGGTCTTGCGTACCGACTACATCAAATTCGCCCGCGCTCGAGGCTTAACCAGACGAGCCATTCATTTTGGACATGCCCTGAAAAACACGCTAGTGCCGGTGATCACAATCATGGGGTTGCAATTAGGCGGCATCATCGCTTTCGCGATTGTGACTGAAACCGTCTTCCAGTGGCCTGGCATGGGGTTACTGTTTATTCAAGCCGTGCAGTTTGCTGATATCCCTGTGATGGCGGCTTACTTGTGTTTGATTTCTCTCATTTTTGTGTTGATTAACCTAACAGTTGATTTGTTATATTTTGCAGTCGACCCGCGCTTAAGAGCCGGCTTAGGCAAACACTCGGGTGGGCACTAATGAGAGCCGCTCTCGCGAAATTTTGGGAAGGTGATCTGGCGTGGTCGTGGCGACATACGCCGGTGGCCATTGTCGCCACAGTGTTGTTAGCGATTTTGCTGATTGCCTCGTTCGGCGCCGATGTGCTGGCACCGCATAATCCGTTTGATCTTGCCACCATCAATTTGATTGACGCCTTAAAGCCCCCAGTTTGGCATGCTGAGGGCACGCAAGAGTATCTGCTCGGTACAGATAGCCAAGGCCGTGATCTGCTCTCTGCGCTGATGTACGGTACGCGCGTGTCTTTGCTAATCGGCTTGGCGGCGGTGATAGGCGCGATGTTTTTAGGTATCGTACTGGGGTTGATTTCAGGTTATGCAGGCGGTCGGATCGATGCCTTGATCATGCGTATTGCCGATGTTCAGTTATCGTTTCCAGCGATTTTGATTGCGTTACTGATTGATGGTGTGGCGCGCGTCGTGGTGCCGGGCGACATGCATGAGGTGATTGCGTTTCCGGTGTTAGTCGGTGCGATCGCACTAGCTGGCTGGCCTCAATATGCACGTACGGTGCGCGGCTCAACACTGGTTGAAAAAAATCGTGAATATGTGCAAGCGGCGCGCGTGATCGGCATTTCATCGCCGGTCATTATGTTCAGACACGTGTTGCCCAACGTGCTGGGGCCCGTGTTAGTGTTAGCAACAGTCCACTTAGCCACCGCGATCATCACCGAGGCAACTTTATCCTTTTTAGGAGTGGGTGTGCCCCCGACGTCGCCTTCGTTAGGTACCTTGATTCGTGTTGGTAACGATTTTCTGTTTTCAGGTGAGTGGTGGATTACGATTTTCCCGGGTGCGGCGCTGGTGCTGTTAGTGTTGTCGGTCAACTTGTTGGGTGACTGGCTGCGTGATGCCTTGAACCCGCGTTTAAACTGAGCCGCCTGATGTCAAACACTACAATTAATCAAGGTCTGAGCAATCGTACAGATAACGTAACAGCTGCAGTCAATTCTATTGAACAGGTCGCGACCAACAAGCCAACTAATGTGCTCGAAGTTAAAAACCTAAGCGTTGAATTCACGACGCGTCACGGCACTCTTAAAGCTTTAAACGAGGTCTCGTTCTCGATCGCAGCCGGCGAGGTGGTAGGGGTTGTGGGTGAATCGGGAGCGGGCAAATCGCTGACAGGCGCGGCGATTATTGGCCTGCTTGAGCCGCCGGGCCGCATCTCGGGGGGCGAGATTTTGTTGGCTGGGCGTCGTATTGATCAATTGCCAGACGATCAGATGCGTAAAATTCGTGGGCGTGAGATCGGTGCCATTTTTCAAGATCCGCTCACGTCTTTGAATCCGTTGTACACCGTTGGGTATCAGCTCACTGAAACCATTGTGACGCACTTGCCACTCACTTGGTCGCAAGGGCGCAACCGTGCGATTGAATTGCTTGAGGCGACTGGGATCCCAGCGGCGCGCGAACGCATCGATCACTATCCTCATCAATTTTCAGGTGGTATGCGTCAGCGCGTGGTGATTGCCCTAGCGCTGGCAGCCGAGCCCAAGCTGATTGTGGCTGACGAGCCGACTACCGCGCTCGACGTATCAATTCAAGCACAGATTATTGAATTGCTGAAAAAGCTATGTCGCGAACAAGGTGCAGCGGTCATGCTGATTACGCACGACATGGGCGTGATTGCTGAGACGGCTGACCGTGTGGTGGTGATGTACGCAGGTCGTATTGCCGAGGTTGGCAAAGTGCGTGACGTCATCCATGCGCCACGGCACCCGTATACGGTTGGCTTAATGGGCTCAATCCCCTCGATTCACCAACACGTTGAGCGCTTGGTGCAGATTGATGGCACCATGCCGCGCCTGAACGCGATCCCGCAAGGGTGTGCGTTCAACCCACGTTGCGTGAAGGTGATGGACCGTTGCAAACTTGAGCGCCCCGAACTTCATACACTTGGAAGCTCGCAGGTGGCCTGTTGGTTGCACGCAGAGGTTGAGAAAAATGAACGCTGATCGTGTCGATAACGAGCGGACTTCCGACGTCGCACTGGCTTCGCGGCAAGCGACGCTTGTGCGAGCTCAGGGCGTTGACGACAGCCCTGCTTCTACCGTAATTAGCCCAAGCGTGACGGGAGACATGTTAGCGCTTGTGCCAGAGCAACGTCCGCTGATTGAGGTCAAAAACGCTGCGCGCTGGTTTGATGTGTCATCCCCCTGGCTTGAGCGTGTCTTAGCGCGTAAGCCGCGCAGTGTATTACGTGCGGTTGATGGCGTGTCGTTTTCGATTCGTAAAGGCGAAACGCTGGCCCTGGTTGGTGAATCAGGTTGTGGCAAATCAACGATTGCCCGCTTGCTGGTGGGCTTGTATCCACTGACGCATGGCTCGATTACGTTTGATGGGCAGCCCCTGTCGAATATGCAAGGGCGCAAAGGCCTGGCCTTACGCAAACGCTTGCAGATGATCTTTCAGGATCCGTATGCAAGCTTGAACCCACGCTGGCGAGTCGGGCGCATCATTGCTGAACCCATGCTTGCACATACGCAATTGAGTGCGGCTGAGCGTGATGAACGTGTCAGCGCGTTACTGACACAAGTCGGCCTGCATCCCACTGATCAAAGCCGTTACCCGCATCAGTTCTCGGGCGGGCAGCGTCAACGCATCTCAATCGCCCGTGCGCTGGCGGTCAACCCAGAGTTTTTAGTGTGCGATGAGCCGACCTCTGCGCTGGATGTGTCGGTGCAGGCGCAGGTCCTGAACATCATGAAAGACCTGCAACGTAGGCTGGGCCTGACCTATTTGTTTATCTCGCACAATCTGGCGGTTGTGCATCACGTGGCTGATCGCGTAGGGGTGATGTATTTGGGGCGCATCGTAGAAATCGCAGATCGCGATGCCTTGTTTACAACGCCTCAGCATCCCTACACCCGCCTGTTGCTCGCAGCGATCCCTGATCTGACTGGTCAGGGTAAGTCACGCACTCCCGTTGCAGGCGAGGTACCCAATCCCCTGAACCCACCCTCAGGCTGCACCTTTCATCCCCGCTGCCCGCACGCGCGCGAGCAATGCAAAGCTGAAGCCCCTGTCATGCAAAACTTCAAAGGCATCCAAGTGGCCTGTCACGGGGTGGTGCAGGGTTGGGAGATGGGCTAAGGGGTAGTGAGTACCCTAATGCAAAGGACCCTTAGGCGGTTTCAAGTCGCCTGTGTCGTCTTCAAACCCCGCATCATCCAACTCATCATCACCTAAGTCTTCAAGCAGCTCAAGGTCAGGGTCTGGTAGTTCTTCATCAGATAATTCAAACGGTAGCAATTCAGCCAGCTCATTTGAAAAATCAAACTCATCGCCGTTGTGATCCAAGCGAACGAAACGTGCCTCTGGGTCTTCGGTGATTTGTATAGACCAGAGGTATTGGCAATCGTAGACCTCAGTATCCAAATCCAGCCCGCCTCGCCCGCCCACAAACCGCGCACCTGGGCCGCCCATTTGTACATGCATGGCAGTTTCGTCAGGTTTTTCGTCGACGCCCAACGGAATCGCAAAAATCACCCATTCGGCGTCGTCATCCAGCCCCACTTCAGCCAGTACCGACTTGCCCATATAGGCGCTTAAGCCATCTGCGGTCTTGCCCAGCATTAAGAGTTCTTGTTCGGTAAAGTGCAAGCTTAAGTCAGGTGTGGTCATCGTGGGCA
>JBIIWK010000039.1:0-15173 GCA_044338955.1 Burkholderiaceae bacterium | reverse complement strand
CTCACGAACTCTTCTACATGGACAAAACCATGATGGTGTTCGGTGATGCGAAGAAGGTGATTGAGGATATGGTCAAGGCGGTTGAGAACTCGTAGGGCAATGCTAGGCGGCACCTTCACTCAAAGGTCGTGTCTGACTGACCGAGTGAAGTGCCCCAGCGCGTTTAGCAACGATTAACGCCCCGAGCCTGATGAGGCGCATCCTGCAGCGCACGACGGGCACGTTTTATTATTGTTGATTCAAGCCGAAAAAACACACGCTGTTGCCACCTGATTTTTTCGCTTGATACATGGCCTTGTCGGCTTGGGCAAAGAGTTCTAGCTGCCCGATCTCCTCGCCCAAGAACAGCACGATGCCGATGCTTGTTCCACCCTGATAAATCACCTCATCGTTTTCTGAAGAATGCCGCTCTTTGCGATTGGCCCGCTTCATTTCGGGTGCGTCATCAACGGCCGAATGACTCAAAAAATATGGCAACGCGAGAGCCATACGCATGTTTTCAGCGAGGCGACGCGCAGACTCGATTGAGTAATCGAGGTCGCTATGCAGTTGATTCAGGACCACCACAAATTCGTCGCCACCAAAGCGGGCTACGGTATCGACCTCGCGCACACAGCCTAACAAGCGCGAGGCCGCTTCACGCAAGACAACGTCGCCCAACACATGGCCGTGCTGATCGTTTAATCCTTTAAACGAATCCAGATCCATAAACAGCAGTGCGGAATAGTTCGCGTTACGTCTGCTGTTATTCATCGCGATCTTGAGTCTGTCTTCGAGCAGATACCGATTAGGAAGCTTTGTCAGGCCATCAAAAAAAGCACGATCTTTGGTCTGCTCTTCAAGCTGCCTGCGGCGGCTCACATCCCGCCCAATCCCCAACACACCCAGCAGTTTGCCATCCTCAGAATAGACGGGGCTTTTAGTCACCTCGAGCAACTCTTTATGGTCATCGCTGGCAAACGTCACCCATTCTTCTGAAATATAAGACGTGCCTTGTTCAATCGCGAGTTGGTCGCCCATCCGAAACATCGCAGCCCGGTCTGGATCAACAAAGAGACTGGCCTTTTGCCCAACGATTTGCTCTTCGGTTGCACCGAAATAGCTTTCAAAGCGCGCGTTGCAAAACTGAAACCGCTCTTGCGTATCTTTAAACCAAACCACGTCTGGGATGGCATGCACCAGCGTTTTGAGTTGCCCGACATTGTCGGCTAGTTTTTTCTCGAGCTTAATCCGTTCAATATGCTCACTCAAATTCTCAATCATGCCCCAAACCACGGGTTGTCCGTTGACGTCAATCAGCTTGAAACCACTAATCCGGATCGGAAACCGGCTACCATCTCGCCGGATATATTCTTTTTGATTCGGGCCAAACCGCCCTTCTCGTTGCAAATCTTCAAGCTGCTGTTGCTCTTGTGCCCAGTATTCTTCTGGCGTGATATCCCAAAAATTTAAAGCAAGAAACTCTTGCCGCGAATAGCCCGTCCAGGTCAACAAGGCTTGATTCACTTCGCAAAATTGTGCGGTGTTTTGGTCGACCATCGCCAAACCCACCGGAGAATTTTTAAACAGCTGCTCAAAGCGTTCTTCGAAACGTACGAGCGTTTGCCGGGCCGGAGTTTCTTGATAGTGGATTGCGCCACCTTTTAGCCACGGCCTACCCATTTGTGACTTGGCATCCTGAACCATAGCAAATTGCTCAACGGCGTCGGACACTGCCAAGAAAGCATCGACTAAAACAGTTTCAAACGAGGTGTTTCGGTGGCGCACGATTTCTTCGATCGCATCGCTATGCGACCAGTTACGCTTGTAGGCTCTAAACGACACAAGAGCATCGTATATATCGACCAGCGAAACTAAGCGCGCGGCCAACGGAATTTGCTCGCCCTTAAGGCCCCGTGGGTAGCCTGTACCGTCCCATTTTTCGTGATGCCCGCCGGCCACGGTGATTGCCAAATTGAGGACATCAGAGGGGTATTCAAGTTGCGCCGCGGCTGTGTTCAAGATGGCTTCACCCAGCTGCGCGTGCGTTTGCACTACGCACCAATCCTCGTGCGACAGCTTACCGTCTTGCAACAAGATGTGATCCGGAATAGCCACTTTACCGATGTCGTGTAGCGGCGCGGCCTGACACAGCGTATTGATCCAGTCGTCGGTCAGCACCTCAGTGTAGTGACCCGAGTCACGTAGACGGCATGCCAAAAGCCTCACGTAATATGCCGAGCGCAAGCCATGATCATCCACCTCAAAGGGGCCGTGATCGTCTGCCTCGGGGGGCAGTAGGTTGACCGTTAAAGCACTCGGGCGCGTCGGGTGTGCAGAGCGCTCTTTAAGACCCCCGGAATCAGCGGGGGCTGGGCTTACTGGTGACGCATTTAAACTCGCTGACATAGCACTCAAAGTCGATATACAGAGATTGGCGACAGAATACCAACGATCCCCTCATCTGAGACTATTTACCCAAAGAACTGCTCTATTCATCCCTACTTTGCAGTTATTGGCGTCACAAAAGTGCAGCGTCCACCACCTCGATCCAATGCCGTACCGCAATCTCGGTGCCGCTTTGCAAATGCCCAATACAGCCTATGTTAGAAGACAGCACCACATCGGGCTTGGCCTGACTCAAGTGAGACAACTTACGATCGCGCAGTGACGTTGAAATTTCGGGCTGCAGGACCGAATACGCACCCGCTGAACCACAGCAAAGGTGCGTTTCTGTGAAGGGCTGCAAGGCTAAGCCGAGTTTGGCAAAGAGCGTTTCACTGAGCGGTCGTAACCCTTGCCAGTGCTGCAAGGTGCACGGGGGGTGAAACGCAGGCCGTTGAGGCAAACGCGTTGTATCAAGTTGGGTGGCCAGTGCCTCGGCGTAAGGCGCCACCACCTCGGCGATATCGCGCACAAGCGCCACAACTTTTTGGGCTTTGGCAAGGTAAGCGGGATCGTGTCGCAAATGATGGGCGTATTCAACCACCATCGCACCACAACCCGAGGCGTTCATCACAATCGCCTCGACCTTGCCTGCCTCGATCAAGGGCAGCCAGGCATCAATGTTTAGGCGCATTTGCACGCGCGCAGCTTCTTGATCATCCAAGTGAAAATTCAACGCGCCGCAGCAGCCAGCCCCCTGAGCCACTTGGGTACCAATACCTAGGCGATCCAGCACGCGAATGGTGGCGGCATCAATCGTTGGCATCATCGTGGGCTGCACGCACCCAGTTAACAGGAGCACCTGCTTCACGTGGTGACGCGTGTCTGGGCGCACGCCAGTGGGGCGCGCTGCTACGACTTTTTTCTGAAGACTGGCGGGCAACAACCCGCGCAGGGCTTGGCCGACTTTATAGGCCGGCGCGAACAGAGGTGAGTTAAGGCCTTTGCGTAACAGGGCACGCTGCAAACGCTGTGACAAGGGGCGTGGCACTTTTTCTTCAACGATCTTGCGGCCGATATCGATCAAATGGCCATACTCGACCCCAGAGGGGCACGTGGTTTCGCAATTGCGGCACGTCAGGCACCGGTCAAGATGCGTCTGAGTGGCTTGCGTAGGTTCTTGGCCTTCAAGCAGCTCTTTGATCAAATAAATACGACCGCGCGGGCTGTCGAGTTCGTCGCCGAGCACTTGATAGGTTGGGCAGGTGGCCTGACAAAAGCCGCAATGCACACATCGACGCAAAATATCGTCGGCCTCTTGGCCAAGCTCAGAAACACGCGCCCAATCGGCAAGATTTGTTTGCATAATTATCTCGTCAGAGTCCGTGCACTAAGCGACCGGGGTTGAAAAGCCCCAGCGGATCAAATTCTTGTTTGAGTCGTTGCACCACAGCCAACACGCCACCTGCCAAAGGATGAAATACGCCTTGGTCGGGCATGGTTTGATCACCCGAACTGCGGAACAAGGTGGCATGTCCGGCGGCTTGCTCGGCCACGCGCCTGACTGTCGTGGCGTCAAGCGCTGACGCGACCCAGCGCTGCCCGCCACCCCACTCGCTGAGCGTTGGGCCTAAGTTCAGCGCGGGGGTACCCGGCGCAACCGCCAGGCGCCATAAGGTGGGTGTCTCAAAAAATGAAAGCTTTTGTTCGCGTAACGCAGCCCAAAACTCAAGGGCTTGTGCCTCGGGCAAGGCTTCTCCGCCCATTTTTTGTCGCGCTGTTTTCAGTGCTGCACCCGCACCGGCCAAGCGAACCCTCAGGCACCCTAAAGTACCGTCTCGCGTTTGCCACGTGGTGGCAGAAATTGGTAAAGGCTGCGCACGCCAACTATGGCACAGCGCTAACGCGCTGGCTTCGTCAAGCGCGAACTCAAGCGTACAAACTTCTTGAGGCATCGGCGCGACTTTGACCGACACTTGAGTCAGTGCGCCGAACATTCCCATCGAGCCCACGAGCAAACGCGACACGTCATAGCCGGCGACGTTTTTCATGACCTCGCCGCCAAACTTCAAGATGTTGCCACTTCCGGTTAACAGGTGCGTGCCCAGCACGTAATCTTTGACGGGGCCACCGCTATAGCGACCGGGCCCAGCAAGGCCGGCAGCAACGCACCCACCCAGCGTGGCCTGTGCGCCAAACGCAGGCGGATCAAAGGCAAGCATTTGCGATGAAGCGGCAAGCGTATCAATCACCTCTTGTAGAGGTGTACCCGCCCACGCGGTTACGACTAGCTCTGTGGGCTGATAGTTAATGATGCCGTGCAGCGCATTGAGCTTGAGCGCGACACTCGCGCTGGTGAGGTGTGGCGCGCTGTTATCAATGGCGTTTAGCGCAACCTTGTCACTGATGTTTAGCGCATGATTGCCATAAAAATTTTTGGTACCACCACCCTCAATCAGGATAGTGTGTTTTTGCTGCGCGGCGTCTAACACTTGCTCGCGCAACTGAGCGATAACGTGATCCATAAGGGCCTAAAAGCGTGGAAGCTCAGGAAACGCGAGCGCGCCGCCATGCACATGCATTTTGCCGTACTCGGCGCAGCGCCTGAGTGACGGGATGACCTTCTCGGGGTTCAGCAACCCATCGGGATCAAAGGCGCGCTTGACTGCAGTAAAGGCGTCAAGCTCTTCGCGCGAAAACTGAACGCACATTTGGTTGATTTTTTCCATGCCTACGCCATGCTCGCCGGTGATGGTGCCACCGACTTCAACACATAGCTCGAGGATTGCAGCACCAAAGTCTTCGGCGCGACGTACTTCGTCAGGGAAATTTGAATCAAACAAAATCAAGGGGTGCAAATTGCCATCGCCGGCATGAAAAACATTGGCGCACCGCATATTAAATTGTTTTTCCATGTCTTTAATCGCGTTTAAGACGCGACCCAAGTGGCGACGTGGAATGGTGCCATCCATGCAGTAATAATCTGGCGAGACGCGCCCCGCGGCCGGGAAGGCGTTTTTACGACCGGCCCAAAAGCGTAAACGTTCTGCCTCGGTTTGCGAGACTTGCAAGCGCGTGGCGCCGGCCTTTTCGAACACGTGTTGCATCCGGATGATTTCGTCAGCGACCTCATCAACCGTACCATCGGATTCGCACAGCAAGATTGCTTCGGCCTCGGTGTCGTAACCCGCTTTCACAAACGGCTCGACCATCTGGGTGGCTTGCTTATCCATCATCTCGAGGCCAGCCGGAATAATGCCGGCTGCAATGATTTGTGCCACGGCCTGGCTGGCTTTTTCAACATCGTCAAAGCTTGCCATCACGACCCTAGCAAGCGCAGGCTTAGGTGTTAGGCGCAAGGTCACCTCGGTGACCACGCCCAGCATGCCTTCAGAGCCTACAAATACGGATAACAGTTCGGGGCCCGCGCTGTCAGGCGCTAGTGAGCCGAGCTCGATAATTTCGCCACTCATGCTGACCATCCGCACTTTGAGCACGTTGTGCACGGTGAGGCCATACTTTAGGCAATGCACGCCGCCTGAGTTTTCAGCAACGTTACCGCCAATCGAACAGGCAATCTGACTTGAGGGATCGGGGGCGTAATACAGGCCAAAGGGGCTCACCGCCTCAGACACAGCGAGGTTGCGCACACCCGGCTCAACCACCGCAATGGCGGCTTCGTGGTCAATATGTTTGATGCGGTTAAATTTTGCCAAGCCCAACAACACGCCTTGCGCGTGTGGCATTGCGCCGCCTGACAAGCCGGTGCCGGCCCCGCGCGCCACCACGGGCACATTCAAGCGTTGGCATGTTTTAAGAACGGCCTGAACCTGAGCTTCGGTTTCGGGTAACACAACAGCCATCGGTACCGAGCGATACAACGACAACCCATCGCACTCGTAGGGGCGCGTGTCTTCGGTACGGCTAAGCACGCAGTGCGCGGGCAAGACCTGCAAGAGCGCCTTGACGACGACCGCGGCCTCTGGCCCTGAGACTGCTGAGATTGCTTGTTCTGAAACCGCGTTCATTTTTTTCTCCGCGAGGCCTCGCCCAAAAAAGCGAGGCGCGCACCATGATTGACGTATTTACTTTATCAAACAAACCTAGCGAACAAAGCAATAGCCCTGACACAACGACCTAACTCAGTGCAACTCAGCTTTGGGTTCAATGATTTTGCCTGGGTTCAGTATGTTTTGGGGGTCGAACGCCATCTTTAATGACCGCATCAAATCCAGGGCATCTTCGCCGTGCTCGTGCACCATAAACTGCATCTTGTGCAAACCGATGCCATGCTCACCCGTACAGGTGCCGTCAGCGTCAATGGCTTGGGTCACAAGAGCGTGGTTGATTCTTTCAGATTCATCCCACTCGGCCTGGTTGTCAGGGTCAAGCAGCATCAGCACATGAAAATTACCATCGCCTACGTGGCCTACGATTGTGCTCGGAAAGCTTGCCTTGGCCAACTCTTGCGTTGCCAGTTCAATGCTTTCGGCTAAGCGCGAGAGAGGCACGCACACGTCGGTGGTATTTGACTTGCAGCCCGGGCGCAACTGCAAGCCCGCAAAGTAGGCGTTATGCCGCGCAGTCCAGAGTCGATTGCGATCTTCGGGGCGCTCGGCCCATTCAAAATCCATCCCGCCACAGTCTTTGGCGAGCTCTTGCACGGTTTGCGCCTGTTCTTTCACGCTGGCCTCTGAGCCGTGAAACTCAAACAGCAGTAAGGGGGTTTCACGCAGGGTGAGTTTGCTATAACGGTTGCCGGCAATGACTGCAGCGGCATCCATCAACTCAACGCGCGCAACCGGCACACCCAGCTGAATCGTTTGAATCACGCACTGGACCGCCTCGTGAACAGTCGAAAAATTACAGACTGCCGCCGAGACCGCCTCAGGTTGCGGATACAACTTAACGGTCACTTCGGTAATCACGCCAAGCGTGCCCTCGCTGCCCACAAAGATGCGGGTCAAATCGTAGCCCGCTGAAGACTTGCGCGCACGCCGTGCAGTACGAATCACTTTTCCGTCGGCGGTCACCACAGTCAGTGACACAACGTTTTCGCGCATGGTGCCATAGCGCACAGCGTTGGTCCCTGAAGCGCGGGTCGCGGACATCCCACCAAGCGAGGCATCCGCGCCCGGATCAATCGGAAAAAACAAACCCGTATCGCGGATTTGTTCGTTAAGCTGCTTACGGGTCAAACCCGCCTGAACGGTAACGGTTTGATCTTCGGTGTTTAAGGACACAATTTTATTCATGGCGGTCACATCAAGGCTAATACCGCCTTGAATCGCCAGAATGTGCCCTTCGAGCGAAGACCCCGCCCCATAAGGAATCAAAGGAATGTTGTATTGGCCACAAAGTTTGACCACAGCAACGACATCTTCGGTGCTTTGCGCAAACACAACGCCATCGGGCAACATCGACGGAAACGGCGACTCATCTTTGCCGTGATGATCGCGCACCGCATGGGCCATCGAAAAGCGCTCAGCAAACTGCCCTTGCAGCGCCGCGATCATCTCGGGCGGCAGTGGGCGCTTTAAAGTTTGTGCGGAATGCAAAGCGTTCATTGACTGAGTCTCGTAAAAAAGGCTGCAATTAACTGCTGATCAACTTACATCACAACTGCGCACTGAGGCCGATGCATGATGTCAGAGCGCTGACATTTTCAAGTACACCAGACGTCTTGCATGACGCCTGGCGCATTGCTTACGCTTATTGTCCGGTGGTCAACACCGTGCGGCGACGTGCGCGCACGGATTCGGCCAGGCGTTCAAGAACACCAACCGAACTTTGCCAGTCGATGCAGCCATCGGTCACGCTTTGACCGTAGACTAACGTTTGACCTTCAATAATATCCTGCCGGCCGGCCACCAGATTACTTTCAACCATCAAGCCAAAAATACGCGCGTCGCCTTGAGCGATTTGCACGGCAACCTCGTCACAGACTGCGGGTTGGTTCTCTGGTTTTTTATTGCTATTGGCATGACTGGCATCGACCATAATGCGTTGGGCCAGCCCCGCCTTGGCCATTTCAGCACATGCCGCCTGCACGCTAGCGGCATCGTAATTGGGTGCTTTACCACCACGCAAAATCACGTGGCAATCTTCGTTACCCGTAGTGGACACAATCGCAGAATGCCCGCCTTTCGTGACCGATAAAAAGTGATGCGGTGCCGATGCAGATTTCATGGCATCGACTGCAATTTTGACGTTGCCGTCGGTACCATTTTTAAAACCAACTGGGCATGACAGGCCCGAGGCCAACTCGCGATGCACCTGACTTTCGGTCGTACGCGCACCAATCGCGCCCCAAGCCACCAAATCAGCGATGTACTGAGGGGTAATCATGTCCAGAAACTCGCAACCAGCGGGCAAGCCCAGCTGATTGATTTCGAGCAGCAAGCCACGTGCGGTTTTTAAACCCTTATTGATATTGAAACTGCCATCCATATCGGGGTCGTTGATCAGGCCTTTCCAGCCCACCGTGGTGCGAGGCTTTTCAAAATAGACGCGCATCACAATTTCGAGCTCGCCCTTGAAACGCTGGCGCTCGGCTTTCAGACGCTTGGCATAATCCAAGGCTGCAACGGTGTCGTGAATCGAGCACGGGCCAATCACTACGACTAAGCGATCATCCATGCCATGCAAAATGCGATGGATCGCCTGACGCGATTCAAAAACAATCGATGACACCTCGGGTGTGCAAGGGTGTTCAAGCATTGTGTGCGAAGGTGGCGCAAGTTCTTTCATCTCGCGAATGCGCAAATCATCGGTATTGTGTGACAAAACGTACTCCTGGTGCAAAAAATATTAAAAATTAAATTGACGCTTACGCGGTTCCACCGACAGTCAGCCCTTCCATCTTAATGGTTGGCATCCCTACCCCTACCGGCACGCTTTGACCTTCTTTACCGCAGGTGCCCACGCCGCTATCGAGCTTCATGTTGTTACCAATCATGCTGACGCGGTTCATGGCTTCAGGGCCACTACCAATCAGAGTCGCCCCTTTAACGGGGTGGGTAATGCGGCCATTTTCAATCATGTAGGCTTCAGACGTTGAAAACACAAACTTACCGCTTGTAATATCAACTTGCCCACCACCAAAATTTGCGGCGTAAATGCCTTTTTTAACGGACGCAATGATTTCTTCAGGAGGCGTTTTACCCGACAGCATGAAGGTGTTAGTCATGCGTGGCATGGGTAGATGCGCAAACGACTCACGTCGGCCGTTTCCGGTCGGGGCGGTTTTCATCAGCCTTGAGTTCAAGGTGTCTTGCATGTAGCCGCGCAAAATCCCATCTTCGATCAGTACATTGCGTTGCGTCGGGTTACCTTCATCATCCACGTTCAACGAACCGCGGCGCCCTTCGAGGGTGCCGTCATCCACCACCGTGACGCCTTTTGAGGCCACGCGTTGTCCGATCCGGCCACTAAAGACGCTTGACCCTTTGCGATTAAAGTCACCTTCGAGTCCGTGGCCGACCGCCTCGTGCAACAAAATGCCGGGCCAGCCGGCGGCCAACACAACGGTCATTTCTCCTGCGGGTGCGGCCTGTGCATCCAGATTAATCATGGCTTCATGAACAGCTTGCTCGACGTATTGGGTCAAAGTTTCGTCAGAAAAATAACCTAAGCCTGTACGGCCACCGCCACCCGCATGACCGGTTTCGCGTCGACCGTTACGCTCGACCACAACGGTCAGTGACAAACGCACGAGCGGGCGTACATCGGCGGTTAAGCGGCCATCGCTGCCCGCCACCATGATCACGTCGTACTCCATACCTAAACTGGCCATGACCTGCGCCACGTGTGGATCGCGTGCGCGCGCCATTTTTTCAATGCGCTCGAGCAAGCCCACCTTTTCAGGCGCACTCATGGTGGACAAGGGGTCAACTGGCGAATACAAACTCTGACCGTGACGCGTGTCGTCGCCGGTGCGCACTTTTGCTTTACCCGCGCCTTGACGCGCGATGCTTTTGACCGCACGCGCTGACGATAACAAGGCGTCGGGTGATAGCGTGTCAGAGTAAGCGAATGCAGTTTTTTCGCCTGCGACCGCGCGCACCCCTACGCCTTGCGAAATCGAAAAGCTACCGGTTTTTACGATACCTTCTTCAAGGCTCCAGCCTTCGCTGCGCGTGTATTGAAAATACAAATCGGCGTAGTCAACCTTATGGGTAAAAATCTCGCCAATCGCACGGGCCATGTCATTTTCGGACAAACCCCAAGGGTCGAGCAGCAAGCTTTTTGCTGTGGCAAGCGAAACAATAGCGGGGTCAGTCAGTTTCATGAATCAACTTATGATTAGGTGAAAAGTTTGCGATGAGCGAGCG
Organism: Burkholderiaceae bacterium; assembly: GCA_044338955.1. Classification (GTDB taxonomy): domain Bacteria; phylum Pseudomonadota; class Gammaproteobacteria; order Burkholderiales; family Burkholderiaceae_B; genus Zwartia. The sequence continues at coordinate 4,476 of JBIIWK010000039.1, read as the reverse complement.
CTGGCAAAGACTGCCGCACTTCAGCTAAACGCACAGGGTCTATCGTACCGCTTACCACCCCCTCATGCTCGGGTAAAACTGATAAAACCTCACCCCAAGGGTCAATCAGGATTGAGTGCCCCCAAGTGCGGCGACCGTTCTCGTGGGTACCGCCTTGTGCGGGCGCCAACACGTAACACTGATTTTCAATGGCCCTCGCGCGCAAAAGGATCTCCCAGTGCGCACGACCTGTTGTGTAGGTAAACGCCGAAGGCACCAAAATGAGATCCACTTCACCCAGCGCACGATATAACTCAGGAAAACGCAGGTCGTAGCAAATGGATAAACCCAGATTAATCTCTGGGGTGTCTACCCGACAAATGGTATCGCCCGCCAAAATGCCACGCGATTCGTCATAACTTTCGGTGCCACGCGTAAATCCAAACAAATGAATTTTGTCGTAACGCGCGATTTGTTTACCGGTCGGATCAAAAATGAGTTGTGTATTTAAAACACGAGCAGGATCCGAGGACACCAAGGGCATGCTGCCACAGGACAACCAGATATTGTGCTCGCGGGCGGTATCTGACAAAAACGTTTGAATCGGACCCGTGCCCGGTTGTTCGGCAATATCTAGTTTGTCGGTCTCTTTACGACCAAACAAACAAAAATATTCAGGTAAACCAATGAGTTGCGCCCCCTCTTGGGCCGCCTGCGCAATTAATCTTGCCGCTGCATCGAGATTTTGATTTAACGAGGCCGCTGAGACCATTTGTACCGCGGCAACTTTTAAAGGGGCTTTCATGGGCATTCCAAATCAGGGAGTTCTACAATGGGTTAACGGTATTAAATCATGCACGAAGACGTCGATAATAAGATAATCACCCTTGATTTATGCAATGGCGACCGTTGACACAGAGTGTCGCTGTCTTTGACTTAGGATATCGCCGCCTTTCGCCAAAGCTATCGCTAGTTTTTACTTCAGATACTACCTCCGTTGACCTAAACGCATCCACGATTCGCTGAGAATCCGCTCCTTGCGACGGCTAGGTTGGGCAAGTGCAGCGCTCACCAATATGGGAATTAAATAGCTGGCCGTTTAATAATAAAACGCCAGTCAGTTTAATAATAAGCGACCACAGTCAAAAAAATAATGTGCGTAGTATCCACAATGAAGAAAATATAAAAAAGGTATAAACTAAACACTCAGTAAATATTTAAAACAACACCTAATGATTAAAAACGTGCATCGTTTGGTACACGTCCTGCCAGTCTCTTATGTATTATTTTTAAGACATCTACTAAAAAGGTAATAAACATATGGCGCGCCAAAATTACGCAACGCTGCAAGCAAAAATTAATAAAGAAATTGAAAAACTGCAAAAGCAGGCACTCGTTTTGCAGACTAAAAGCCGCAAACCGGTGATTAGTAGTTTGGTCCGTACCATGAAAGAGTACGACATTTCGCCGGATGAGCTGGCCGCTGCGTACGGCAAGGTCAAAAGCACGGCCAAGGCGGGTCGCCCGGCAAAAAGCGCCAAGGCCGCTAGTGTCAAAAAGCCTGTTGCGCCCAAATATCAGCACCCCGCTAGCGGCGCCACCTGGACTGGCCGCGGGAAAGCGCCCTTATGGGTCGTTGAGGCCGAGAAAAATGGCCAACCGCGTCAACAATTTTTAATCTAATGATGAAAGTGCAGGATGGCGACACAGTGAATTAAAAGACAAAGCTGTTGCCTGCATCCGCCCCAAAGAATAAAGCCGACTTTTAAATGAGTCGGCTTTATTTTTATATTATCGGTTTCGTCTGTGGTGATATTGACCCCAAGTCGAAACCAATTAGGCAGCGTTTAGATTGATGGGGTACTCATTAATCTATTTTCGCGCCAGAATCACGCACGGCCTTGCCCCACTGCTGAAGGTCGTTATCCACAATCTTTTGAAACTCGACTAAAGCCATGGGCATGGTTGAGGCACCTTTTGAGGCAAATTGGGTAATGACTGCCTGATCTGCCAAAATCTTATTTATTTCAATATGAATCTGTTGGCGCAAGGCGAGCGGCGTGGCAGTTGGTGCAAAAAAAGCAAACCACGAATCTAGCCCCAGCGCGGGATAACCTGCTTCACCAAAGGTTGGCAAACTTGGCAAGGCCTCAGAGCGCTTGGTCGCCGAAGCTGCCAGAGCCTTGACTGCGCCACTTTTAATCTGCCCCATGACCGAGGGCGCGCTCGCAAATGTACCCTGTACTTGCCCGCTCATGACGTCGGTCAACGCGGGGGCAATACCCTTGTAAGGCACGTGTGTGGTTTTAATACCGGCCGCAGCATCAAACATCGTATCTAATAAATGTGCGACTGAGCCATTACCCGACGAAGCAATATTTATTTTTCCTGGATTGGCTTTTGCGTAGGCAACATATTCAGCAATATTATTGGCCGGTAAACTTGGGGTCACCACCAAAACAAAGGGTAGCGTTGCCAAAGAACCTAAAGGCACCAAGTCTTTGACTGTATCAAATGGCATGTTTTGGTACAAAGCGGGATTAATCGCGTGGGTACCCGAGTAACTCATTAGCCAGGTCGTGCCATCCGGGGTCGATTTAGCGACAGTGTCGCTGCCGATATTACCGCCCGCGCCGGGGCGGTTCTCAACCACGACCGGAATCCCCCAACGCTTAGAAACTTCTTGACCCATGATGCGGGCGATCGCGTCTGAGGCCCCCCCAGCGGTTTGCGGAACAATAATTTTAATTTGCTTGCCCGATAAGGCTTGTGGCACTTGAGCACTGGCGGTGCTGATCACACATGCACTGGCCATCATGGCTAATAAATAATGCCCGAATTTTTTACCCGTCATCAACATGTGTGATTCTCCAAAAATATATAAATACTGCAGCAATTAAAAATAGCTGCCCCGCTCAATCGACGAAGCCTGCCACCGCTCGCGAAACCGTCAAGGCCAGTCAACCCACTCAATCTGCTCAATCTGCTCAATCTGCTCAATCTGCTCAATCTGCTCAATCTGCTTAATCTGCTTAATCTGCTTAATCTGCTGAACCCTTTAAGTTGATTAAGCTCATCGAGTCCGTCAAATTGGTCGATATTATGCAGGCTTATCGCCCTTTAAAGTAATACGGTGCAATAACCGCTTATGACCGTGATAATCATTAATGGGATTATGCAAAGCGCAGCGATTATCCCAAAAAGCAATTGAACCGGGGCGCCAAACAAATCGGCAGGTATATTCGGGCTTGACCTGCTGTTCAAACAAATAGTTTAAAAGTGGCGCGCTTTCGTCTTCAGTCCAACCCGCAAAACGCGTGGTGTGGCCAGGATTAATATAAAGCGCCTCACGCCCAGTTTCGGGATGCGTGCGCACCACGGGGTGCTCAGAGTTCAACTCAGAGCGGCCTTTATCGGTTGCCGAGTCGGCGAGTCGATCTTCACGCGAGTGGGTCACCGCCGCCTTAGCCGAAGAATTCACCCCTTTCAGTGTGCGCAAGGTGTCTTGCAGTGCAGGCGAAAGGCCCTCAAAAGCCGCGTAATTGCTCGCAAAAAGCGTATCACCACCGACCGGCGGTAATTCGCGAGCAATCAGCATGGTTGCCATGGGTGGTTCTTGTAAATACGTTGTGTCTGTGTGCCAGACGCCGCCAAAATTATGTTTTTCGTGAGGCAATTTCAAAACAGGCACGATCAACGGAAAATCAGGCAATCCCTTCACAAAGGGATATTCAATAATGTCACCAAAGCGTTGGGCAAACGCTTGAAAAGCGCCAGACTCAAGCGGCTGTTCGCGAAAAAATACGACGCTGTTTTGCAACCAGATCTTGCGAATTTCTGCAATTTGCGCGTCGCTCACAGGCTCAAGCAAGTTTATGCCCAAAATCTCTGCACCCACTGCCCTTGATAAGGGCCGCACTTCAAGTTGTGTCATGGCGAAGTCTCACGAAAATATTTTTGAATTAAACAACCTCTTAGCCACCTATCATAGGGCAGATTAGGAGTTTTTTCTTTGTGACGCCTCTACAATGGCACTGAAAGCCCTAAACCCGCACAAACCACCACGTACGCTCACCGCGACGTCAGCCAGATTTGGAACCCCGTTCATGCGTACAGACACCGGTTCAACCATTCGTCGGCAAGATTATTTGCCCTTTCCGTTTTTGATTCCGACTGTTTCACTAGAGTTTGATCTGCAGGCCGAACTCACCACCGTCAGGGCAAAGCTGACCGTTATTCGCCGTTTAGATGTCCCTTTTGCCGCAGACCTCGTGCTTGACGGTCAAGCGCTGACGCTTGTCAGTGCGCACCTGAACGGAGAGTTGCTCGATCGCGCGCGGTACACAATCAATGAAGAGACACTCACGATCCATGGCATGCCAGATCAAGCCACCTTACTGATTGTTAGCACGTGCTCGCCTGCGAGTAACACCAGCATGGCGGGCCTGTATGTATCGGGCAATAGCCTGTTCACCCAGTGCGAGGCCCAGGGGTTTC
>JBIIWK010000038.1:0-15219 GCA_044338955.1 Burkholderiaceae bacterium | reverse complement strand
ACTGTCATTTCTCTACCTAGGTTATCTCTACAGCGCCGTCCCAGCGCTGTTCACAATTGCACTGTCGGTTGTGGTTTGGCTGCTCTACCGCCCGATCGCTGCGGCCGATTTTCCTAGAAAAGTCTTGGCCTACGGTGTTTTTTTTATTACGCCCTTATTGACGTATACCGGCCAAATCGCGGTGCTCACAGGTTTTGGTGGCGAGGGCGCCTCGTTGCCTTGGGTGGGAGTGTCCTTTGTGACGGCCGCGCTGGCCGTGCACATTTATCAACAGAAATTAGATTTTTTGACACTCGGCCTCAACATTTTGCAGCCGGCTCGCATGGATTCTGGGCCGGTCGCCGTTAACAATGCACCGCTTGGGCGTCTGCGACTGAGGCGACTGAAGGTGTATGTCGGTTGGATGGCTCTGGGTATCTTTTTTTACACAGTTCTTGCGACAGGCTTGGCGCCATTTTTAGTGTTGCGAGACTCAACTGAACCCGTCGATATTTTAGCTTTTTCTATCATCTTTGAACTGTACGTCTACTTCAATTTTAGTGGTCTGACTTTTTTTGTTTTTGGGCTGTTGAATTTAGCAGGCGTTCGCACGACTCTTAATTTCAACATGCCGTTTGCTGCCCGCAATGTGATCGACTACTGGCAGCGTTGGCACATCAGTTTGAGTGGAGTTTTAAAAGAGATATTTTTTAAACCCGTCAAGCGCCGCTGTGGTTTAGTTGTGGCGGTGATGGTCGTATTCTTGTCGTCGGCCGCCTGGCACGGCATGTCGTTAAATTTTTTTATTTGGGGGATTTTTCATGCGGCAGGTTGGTTACTCACCTATGCGATCGTCCGCCTCGTCTCACACAGGCGTTTCGCGCTTGTCATCAATTTTTTGTTGTTTCCTTTCTTCGTGGTTGTTGGTCGGTTGATTTTTTCGGAGCCTAGCACCGCTTTGCTAGGCCAAAAGCTGAAGCAGTTATTTTTCAATTTCTCATTCAGCCCTCAGGCATGGTTATTTAATTTGAAAGTAGATGGGCAATCGCTGCTGTTATTAGCCATTATTGTGGCGTGTGTGGTGCTCGAAGTTTTCGCCAAGCGCAGTCGTCAGCGCTATCAATGGTTGAGGCAAAAATGGGTGACTCCCTTGCTGCTACTGTTGTCGATATTTTTAGGGTCAACGGGGCTTGGAGGGGTGTATGGTGCGCGTTGATATAGGACAAATGATATGTTGTTAGCCGGATTAACGGTATTAGTGATCGGTGCCAGCCATCTGGCAAAACCCACTTATTTGATCAAAACGCTTCACGACGAACTCACTGAGCGCGGTGCCCAAGTGCACAGCGTTGGAGTCTGTGGGGTGTTGCCAAGCGAGTGGTTAAAGAAGACAACAAGCCGTTGCGGCGGCGCCGAGCGCATTGAAGCCGAGCCGATTGTGTTGTCGATGGCCAGTGCGGCTCAAACTGTGCCTTTTGCGGCTTTACTTGAGGCCCAAAAGCCAGATGTCGTTGTCATTGTGATGGGCGACAATCTCGCAAATTACAAAGCCTCGAACTTTTCGCGCGCGGACGTTAAAAAAGAGGTGCTCAGCCTCACGACGCTGTTGGCGAGTAAATCGATTCGCTGTGTGTGGGTTGGGCCCGCATGGGGTGAAGACAATAAACTAGCGGGTAAAACGTTGAAGCGCACTCAAGAAATTTCCGCGTTTCTCGAATCGCAAGTTAAGCCTTGTGCTTATGTGAACTCTCTTGAGATGTCCAAGCCTGGCGAATGGAAAACAACGGATGGGCAGCATTTCTTTGCAGAAGGGTATCAAGCCTGGGGAGCCGCCATTGCCAATGATGTTGAGCAGCTACCCTGAGGGCATCGTTGCTTGACTAAAATCCTGCGGTTTTTCGATGACTGTATCGTTTCATGCAGGATCTCGCTCAGGGCGGTGTCCGAGGGCGCGGGAGCAACCTTATGTGGGCTTGACCTATACTAGAAAAAAGATCCTAGACTAACCTTTTGGCTTGTGATGACTTTTGGCCCTGGTGATACGTGAATGTTAAAGATAACGCTAGAAAATACGGTACTGACGCTGGCTTTTGACCGCGTGTCGGCAGCGAACGCATTAAATGTCGACATCTACGAAGCCCTTCATCGCGCACTGGCCGAGGCGGCCACACAAGCCGACGTCAAAGCTGTGGTGATCACAGGTGAAGGCGCGCGAGCCTTCTGTTCAGGCGCAGATCTCAAAGAATTTTCAGACCTCAGCCCAGCAGTGGCAGCACACCAACGATTAAATTTGTTGATGCGATGTTTTCTTGAACTCATTGATTTTCCTAAGCCAGTCATCGCTGCAGTGCAGGCGCCGGCAGTGGGGGCGGGGCTAATGCTTGCAGCGCTCTGTGATGAGGTTCTGATTGCAGATCACACTTGGGTATCGTTGCCTGAGGTCAAGTTTGATATGCCAACGCCGATTGGTGCGGTCATTGTCTCGGCTCGCTCGAATCGCGCGATCTGCCATCGCTTGGTTCAGCTTGGCGAGCGGCTAAGCGCGACCCAATGTGTCGAGGCAGGGTTAGTCGATCAAGCTGTCTCACTCGTTGATTTGTCAGCACTGTGTATGCAGCGAGCAGGTGCGCTCGCGCAGATTCCGCCTTTCGGGTTTAGCGTAAATAAAAAATGGATGAATCGCGATGTCAGGCAGCAACTGGTTGCCGCTGCTGAGGTTGCCGAGGCAGCTCACTAGCTTCACAGGGCTCGGGTTGTATGGGCGCACCAGCGCCGCAGACTTGTCACCGCTCAACAATGGCTAATACTTGACCCTCGCTGACCGAGTCGCCCTCATTGACGCAAAGTTCAATGAGAGTACCGCCGTCTTCGGCGACTAAGGGGATTTCCATTTTCATTGATTCGATAATCAGTACCGTGTGCTCTGGCTCAAGTGCCTGACCGATCGTGGTTTCAATTTTCCAGATTGATCCAGTGACTTCTGCTTTTAATTCGTATCGACTCATGTTGTGCAATCCTGTGAGGCAAGCCCTAACGGTGCCGCCGCTGTTATAAACTTAATGTTGATGATGATCTAAAAGGATCGATGTATGCGCAGTAAATTATTTGTACCAGCCTCGCGACCAGAATTATTTGCAAAAGCTTTGGCTAGTGCTGCCGATGCTATCTCTTTTGACCTTGAAGATGCCGTCGAAGAAAGCAGTAAGCCCGCGGCCCGTACAGCTTTACAAACACTGTTTAAGCAAAATTTGTCTGCTCATCATAAACTGATTGTGGTTCGAATCAATGCGATTGACACCCCTCATTTTGCAGCAGATCTTGATTCGATCGTCTCTACGGCCATGCATATCGTCAATATACCGATGGTCGAAGATCCTGACACCGTTCGTGCTGTTGCTGCAGAGCTTGAGCGGCTTGAAAAGGCACGCGGGCTAGCGCGGCCAATCGGCATCTTGGTCAATATCGAGTCACCCAAGGGGCTGCGACGCGCAGCAGAACTGGCTTGTGCGCATCCACGCGTTGTGGGTTTGCAAATCGGGTTTGGTGATTTGTTCGCGCCGCTAGGTATTGTGTCGTGCGAGCCCTCGGCTTTACAGGCCGTACGTGTCGCGGTGCGCTTTGCTGCCGGTGAGGCCGGCATTCATGCGTATGATGGCGCTTTTGTTGATATTAAAAATCCAGAGGCATTTAAGCTTGATGCGCAAGCTGCACAGCGGCTGGGTTTTGCAGGAAAAAGCTGTATTCATCCCACCCAGATCGCCTTGGCAAATGAAGTGTTTCGCCCAAGTGACGCTGCGATCGCCCACGCGGTAAAAGTGCTTGAAGAAACGCGCAAAAAGTTAGCAGAAGGTGTTGGCGCTTTTGTCGTTGACGGCCGACTGATTGACGGCCCGTTTATTACCGAGGCCGAACATACTGTGGCCCTCGCTAAGAGGTTGGGCTTGCTGAGTTAGCGTACGACGCGCTTGTTTGCTGGCTGAAAACAGCTCAATTCGTTTTTAGGCGACCGGTCTGGTGCTGTGAGCACCAGAGGGCTTTGAAATCCTCCCACTGAAAAGAGAGGATTTCGCTAGCTGCGATCAAACAATCGTCAATACATCATCAACAGGCAAGCGCGGCTTTTGTTGCCAGTTGCCTGGTGCTGCGTAGCCAACTGCAACAAGCATTGCCGGGATGTCGTTGGCAGAGAGTTTAAATTCGCGCGAAACATCTGCGGGCACAAACCCAATCATGGGTCCCGTGACCAGACCCATCCCTTGAGCCGCTAACATTAGCGTCATGGCGCCCATCGAGGCAGAACGAATCGCCTCGTCGCGTTGGCGCTCTGGGTTGTTTTCATGACCACCCGCAGCCATAGCAACCCAGCTATCGCACATAGCTTGATCAAGCACACCCGCATCGACCGAGGGCTTTAACGCCTTGGCCAGCGTTTTGTGCGCCTCGAGCGTGCCGCAGACAATAAACGTCACTGCGGCATCAACGATTTTTTGCTGGCCATACGAAACAGCCTTCAAGCGCTCTTTGGCCTCGGTTGACTGCACAGCGATGAATTTCCAGTTTTGAAAATTAAAGGCAGTGGGTGCACAGGTGGCCAAACGCACGAGTTCTTTAATTTGCGCGGCGCTGAGTGCTTTGGTAGGGTCAAACAGGTTGGCTGAAATACGTTGTTCGATGATGGCGTTGATAGGGCTTGTCATAAGGTGGCTCAATCTGTGAAAAATAAAAAATAAAAAATAAAAAATAAAAAACGATCAATGATTACTATTTTAATAAAGCGACTATAAAAAAAATGATAGGCACTCTCGAAATATGACGATGCCCGCGATGGACAATGCGATAGCCTGCACCGTTGTTGATGATCGGGCAGGCCTTACGGCGTTAACGCTTGTGCTAACAGACGTGCCGTGTGAATCGCCTTGACCTCAGCACCATCTTGTATTTGATGTCGGCAGCTCGTGCCATCGGCAACCACCACTGTGCTCGCCGCGCGATTACGCACAGCCGGCAACAGTGAGAGTTCGGCCATCTGCATTGAGGCTTGATGGTGTTCTGCTTCGTAGCCAAAGCTCCCTGCCATCCCGCAACACGAAGACTCAACCGTTGATACCTTAAGCTCTGGGATCCAACTTAATACGGTTTGGACCGGGGTAAGTGCATCAAAAGCTTTTTGATGGCAATGACCATGCAGCAACGCATTGTTGTAATCGATCGGTTGTAGGCTCAGCTTAAAACGCCCAGCCTTTTGTTCGCGTACCAAAAATTCTTCGAATAAAAAGGCTTGCTGAGCCAGTTGCTTCGCCTCATCTCCGTAGCCGTATTGCAAAAATTCGTCGCGTAGGGTTAGTAGGCACGAGGGCTCAAGCCCAACGATTGCGATGCCTTTGGTGACATAAGGCATAAGTGTGTCGAGTGTGCGCCGTGCTTCAGCTTTGGCTTGCTCGATTAAGCCAGCTGATAAAAATGTTCGGCCGCAGCACAGTGGGCGTTCGCCCGCGCGCACGTTTAGATGCACGGTATAGCCAGCGGCTTGAAGGACGCGTTGTGCTGCATGCGCATTTTCAGCTTCAAGGTAATTACTGAAGGTGTCGACAAAGAGTAAAACGTCTTTGGTCGTTGCGTCGATCGCAGCAGCGTCGCCGCGTGCGGTGTTGTTATTTCGTGCGCTAGTTAAAAAGGGTGCTTTAAACTTGGGTAATGAGCGCGCGGTTGCAAAACCCAACGCACGTTTCGCCAACGATCCAAGCACCGGCAGTGACTGAGCGATATTTAACAACCCGCCAAAGCGACTCGCCCAGGGCGCATAGTGCGGCATAAAGGCAATCAGACGTTCTCGCAAGGTGAGGCCGTGTAACTTACCCCAGGCGGCGCGGGCTTCAATTTTCATTTTTGCCATGTCGACGCCGGTTGGGCAATCGCGCTTACAGCCTTTGCAGGATACACACAGATCCAACGCGTCTTTGACTTCTACGCTGGCTAAGCCCCCTTGCCCAAGCTGGCCTGATAAGGCAAGCCGCAAGGTATTGGCGCGGCCGCGCGTGACATGTTGTTCGTCTTTGGTGATGCGATAGCTTGGGCACATGGTGCCGGCATCAAATTTTCGGCAATGACCGTTGTTGTTGCACATCTCAACGGCAGAGGCGAGCCCGTTACTCTGGTCTAAGCCCGTGCCAGGTTGGGTCTCTTCGCCGGTTAAAGAGTCGCGCAAGACATTCCAGGCCGACCAGTCCAAGCCCGTCTGTAGGGCGGGTACGACGTAGCCAGGTGCATAGCGAAAGTTACTCTGATCGTCCATCTTTGGAGGACGAACAATTTTGTCTGGATTAAACCGGTTGCCTGGATCGAACAGGTCTTTGATTTCAACAAACGCTTGATGAATGCGTGGGCCGTATTGCCACGATACCCACTCACCACGGCATAAGCCGTCGCCGTGCTCGCCTGAGAACGCACCTTTGTATTCGCGCACTAAAGCGGCGGTTTCTTCGGCAATGGCGCGCATCTTGCTGGCACCATCGCGACGCATATCTAAAATCGGACGAACATGGAGCGTGCCGACGCTGGCGTGGGCATACCATGTGCCCTCTGTGCCGTAGCGATGAAACACCTCGGTCAGGCGATCGGTGTATGCGGCCAGATGTTCGAGAGGCACTGCGCAATCTTCAACAAACGAAACGGGCTTGCCATCGCCTTTCATGCTCATCATGATATTCAAGCCCGCTTTGCGCACATCCCACAAAGCTTTTTGCGCTTGGGCCTCAGGCATCTTGACGACACAGTTGGGTAGCCCTTGATCACTCAATAGCGCATCAAGATCTTCAAGTTTTTTAAGCAATTCTGCCTGATTTTCGCCAGCAAATTCGACCAACAAAATCGCGGCAGGTTTTCCTAGCAAGGCTTTTTCGACGACGGGCCGAAAGGCAGGGTTCGAGAGTGCAAGCTCAATCATCGTACGATCGACCAACTCAACGGCGGTCGGTTTGAGCGTCACAATGTGTTGCGCCGAATCCATTGCTTTGTAAAAACTTTCAAAATTCACGACCCCCAACACCTTGTGCACGGGAAGCGGGCATAACTTCAGAGTAATTTGACGACTATAGGCGAGGGTGCCTTCTGAGCCTACGAGTAGGTGCGCGAGGTTGGCGACATCATCATCGGTGTAGGCACGTGGATTTTGACAGTCAAATAAATCGATGTTGTAGCCCGCGACGCGTCGCAATACTTTTGGGATACGCTCGGCGAGCTCGCCGCGTTCGCGGGTGGCAATCGCTTTGAGTGACTCTAGAATATTTTGCAGACGTGCGCCCGAAACGGGATGATTTAACGAGCCAAAATTTGCCTGGGTGCCATCGGCTAGCACAGCATCGATGCTCAGTACGTTATGCACCATATTGCCGTACTCGATCGAGCGCGAGCCACACGAGTTGTTGCCCGTCATGCCACCGATGGTGCACTGTGCACTGGTCGATACATCGACCGGAAACCAGAGGCCGTGTGGTTTGAGCCAAGCATTTAAGTGATCGAGCACCATGCCAGGTTCGACGGTGATGGTTTGCGCAATGGCGTCAAAGGCAATCACGTTGCACAGCCATTTGCTATTGTCGATAATCAGCGCGTCGCCGACGGTTTGCCCGCATTGGCTGGTACCCGCACCGCGCGACAGCACCGCGACATTTTGATCGCGAGCGATATCGAGTACTCGTAGTACGTCGGCTTGATCGCGAGGCACCACCACACCGATGGGCGTGATTTGATAGATCGATGCGTCCGTTGCATACCGACCGCGTGAGGCGGCGTCAAACAGGACATCGCCCCGTATGTCTTTCGAAAGTAACTGAGCGAGCGGCGACGCCCCCCCTGACTTAGCCGGAAAAAAATGTAGGGGCTTGGCAATTGCCGTTGGTGCTAGCACGCTCAGGCTCCGTTTGAGAAATAATCCATGCCAGCTTGTACGCCGCTGCCGGCGAGCTTAACGCCCGAAAGTTTGAGGCCCATCTCGACACCTGCCAAGGTTGCCAGCAAGGTCAGATCGTTGCTGTCGCCAAGATGCCCGATACGAAACATGCGTCCTTTGACTTTACCCAAACCCGTGCCCAAAGATAAATCAAAACGGTGTTGAATCAGTTTACGGATTTCATCGGCGTCGACGCCCTCGGGTGTGATGACGCCCGTCAAAATGGGTGAGTACACGCTTGGATCTGCGCACTGAATGGGCAGGCCCCAGGCGGTGACGGCGGCGCGTACGCCAGCTGCCCAGCGCTGATGGCGCGCAAAGACGTGATCGATGCCTTCTTCGGCAAACATATCGATTACTTCTGACAGACCATACAGCAGGTTGGTGCTTGAGGTTGAAGGCCAGTAGCCCCCCTTATTCATCTCGAGGGCTTCGTCCCACGCCCAAAACGAGCGGGGCATCTTGGCTGTTTTTGATGCTTCGATCGCGCGCGTAGAAAGGGCGTTAAAGCTCAGGCCAGGCGGGAGCATTAAACCTTTTTGCGAGGCGGCCATGGCAACGTCGACACCCCACTCATCGTGGCGATAATCGGCGCTGCCAAGCCCCGAGATCGTATCGACCATCAACAGTGCCGGGTGCTTGGCATCGTCGATTGCTTTACGTACCGCCGCGATGTCGGAGGTGACGCCGGTTGAGGTTTCGTTGTGCACGACACAGACGGCTTTGATGCTGTGTTCACGGTCTTGCACCAGGCGATCATGAATTTGATTGGCTTGAATGCCACGTCTCCAGCCAGCCACTGCAGGTAATTGATCGTCGTGGCCTTGAAACGACAGTACTTCGGTTTTGAGCCCGAGGCGGGTCGCCAGGCGGTTCCAGAGAAAGGCAAAGTGGCCGGTTTCGTACATCAACACATGATCCCCTGGGCTCAGGGTGTTGGCCAGTGCGGCCTCCCAGGCACCCGTGCCAGAGGCCGGATAAATGATGACAGGTTGCTTGGTCTTGAAAATGGCTTGCATCCCCTCGATGGCTTTGCGACCAAGACCCGCAAATTCGGGCCCACGATGATCGATCGTTGGCAGGCTAATCGCGCGCAGTACGCGGTCTGGCACAGGGCTTGGGCCGGGGATTTGTAAAAAATGGCGACCAGTGGGGTGAAAGTTAAGCTTAATCATCGAGACTCCAAGCGATTTATATAGGGAAATTACCACAATCGGCAGGTCTCCGAGTACGAAGCCGTGCGCTCAATGAGAAGGCTGAGGGGCAGGGGCCCAAATAATTAGTGAGTAAATAATGGTATCTTGTGGCTCTAAGTACTTTGAACGCAGCACGCTGTCTGCCAAAAAGTCGCTAAACAAGACATAAAAAAGGCACTTACGCGGCCTGTGAGACTAAGATTTTTTCGTTTTAATGCCTTGGGTGGCCTGTTATTGACGTTGGTGGTCTGGTCGCAGACGGGCTGCGCTCCTCTGCCGCCAGCCGACACCAGGTTCACTGAAAAAACGAGCCAAGACTTTGCGACAGCAACGTCGTTTGTTGCGCCCCCACTTTCTTGGCCAGAGCAACAGTGGTGGGTCAGTTATCAAGACGAACAGTTAAATCAGCTCATTCGCGAAACCTTAGCCGGTTCACCTGATCTTGCGATTGCCCAGGCTCGCGTCCAGCGCGCACAGGCGATGGCTGAAGTGGCGGGCGCGCCGTTGTTGCCTCAGATCTCAGCGGCGGGCACAGTGACGTCGCAGCGACTGAGCTACAACTACCTGACACCAGCGGCCAGTGTGGCGCGGGACTGGAATCAGTTTGGTCAGGCCGCACTCAACATCAGCTGGGAAATTGATTTTTGGGGCAAATATCGCGCTGGCCTTGCGGCGGCAACTTCAGAGCTTGAGGCGCGGCTTGCCGACCAGGCGCAGGCGGCACTCGTGCTTACAACGGCGACCGCATCCGCGTACGCAGAGCTTGCGCGTTTGTTTGCTCAGAAAGAGGCAACTGAGCGCGCGGTGGCGATTCGTGAAAAAACCGCCAGCCTGTTTGCCGAGCGCTTTACGCACGGCCTTGAGACGCGCGGCGGCGTGCGCGAGGCTGACGCGAAGGGCGCGCAAGCCAAGACTGACCTCTTGGTACTCAACGAGCAGATTGCGTTGCAGCGTAATCGTTTAGCGGCGTTAGTGGGTGCGGGGCCAGATCGTGGTTTGTCGGTACAGAGGCCGAGCGTGACGCTGAGCAAGACCTTGGGCTTGCCTGAGCGCTTAGCGGCTGAGCTGTTAGGGCGGCGCCCAGACGTTGTGGCTGCTCGGGTGCAGGCACAGGCGCAGGCGGCACGTATTGATCAAAAACAAGCCGACTTTTATCCCAATATCAATTTGGCAGGCTTTATAGGTTTGCAATCGCTCGGGCTTGATCGTTTAGGCCAAAGCGGCTCAGTGTTTGGCAGTGTTGGCCCCGCGATTTCGCTGCCTATTTTTACGGGTGGTCGTCTGCAGGGTGAATTAAAGGGCGCACGTGCCAGCTACGATGAGGCCGTCGCTAATTACAACCGAACCCTTGTTCACGCCTTTCAAGATGTTGCCGATGCGGTGACGAGCCTCAGAGCCTTGAGCGGGCAAATTGAGCAAGCTGAAGCGGGTCTAGCTGCTGCGCAAGAGGCTTTTCAAATTGCTTCAAATCGCTATCGTGGCGGTTTGTCGAACTATCTCGATGTGTTGATTGCTGAGGACATTATGCTGTTGAGCTTGCGCAGTGTGACTGAGCTTCGCGCGCGTCGTTTTTCTTTGAATGTTGCCTTAGTACGCGCTTTGGGTGGCGGTTACCAGTCGTCGAATACGAATCCTTTAATTTCACCTCGATCATGACACAACAGACCTCGGGTGCCGAGCAGCAAAACGGTGCGATAGCGCGAACTGACCAACGCAAAAAATGGCTGTTGAGGCTATTGCTGGCCGTCTTGGGCTTGGGTGGAGTCTGGCTGGCCTATTGGTTCTTTTACAGCTCGCACTTCATCTCAACCGACAATGCCTATACCGCAGTCGAAATTTCTCAAGTGACCCCGTCTGTTGAGGGAACGGTGAAGGCAGTCAATGTTAGCGATACCCAGCAGGTGAAAGAGGGTGATGTGCTGGCGCTCATCGACGATGCCGACACTCGCTTGGCCTTGCTGGCCTCCCAAGCCGAGCTTGGCCGTGCCACGCGTCGTGTCGAAGGCTATTTTGCAAATGACCGATCGTTGGCGGCACAAGTGCTAGCGCGCGAGGCCGAAGAGCAGCGCGCCCAAGCGCAATTGACGTCTGCCCAGGCCGATGACAACCGTGCGAGTATTGACTTACGCCGCCGTAAGGCGCTTGAAAAATCAGGCTCAGTCTCTGGCGAAGAACTCACGCGTGCTGAAAATGCTGCAAGCGCCGCCAGTGCGAACTTGGCCGTTGCACGTGCAAATCTGGCCTTGGCGCGTGCCAATCTTGAGATGGCGCGTGGTTTGAAGTTGATCAATGAAACCTTGATTGCCGGTACCTCGGTGCAGGACAACCCAGAGGTCGTCTTTGCGCGAGCCAAGGCTGAACAGGCTCAGCTGAATCAAGAGCGCACCACCGTGCGCGCTCCGGTTTCTGGTGTGGTCGCTAAGCGGCAAGTCCAGGTTGGGCAGAGAGTGCAGGCGGGCACCCCAATGCTGTCGGTGGTGCCGGTGCAGTTGATGCATGTGAACGCAAATTTTAAAGAAGTGCAGTTGCCGAAAGTGAAGGTTGGCCAAAGGGTCGAACTCATCTCTGATTTATACGGCGATGCAGTGGTATTCAAAGGTGTCGTCGAAGGGTTTGCAGGCGGAACGGGTTCAGCTTTCGCCGTGATCCCGGCTCAAAATGCGACCGGCAACTGGATCAAAGTGGTACAGCGTGTGCCGGTGCGTATCAAGCTTGATCCAGACCAATTGAAAAAAAATCCCTTAACGGTCGGTCTTTCGATGACCGTGCGTATCGACGTTTCGGCGCGTTAAATGTTCAAGTCCTTTAAAGAGACGCGCGACCAGCCAATCGCCCCGCTTGAGGGCCGCATGCTTTGGTTGGCTGCGGTCGTCATTGCCGGGGCAAATTTCATGGCAGTCCTGGACATGACGATTGCGAATGTTTCGGTGCCGAACATTGCGGGTGCGCTGGGCGCAACGACCAGTCAGGGGACCTGGGTGATTACCTCTTATGCGGTGGCCGAGGCAATTATTCTGCCTCTGACCGGTTGGCTTGCGGCCCGCATTGGTTTGGTACGTACGTTTCTTTGGGCGATGAGTTTGTTCACGGTGTTTTCGATTTTCTGTGGGTTGTCGACCTCACTCGAAATGCTGGTGGTGGCGCGCGTATTGCAGGGTTTCGCAGGCGGTCCACTCATGCCTTTGTCGCAAACCTTGTTGTTGCGTATCTTTCCAAAAGAGAAGGCGGGTACTGCGATTACGATCTGGTCGATGACAACCTTACTTGCCCCCATTAGTGGCCCGGTGCTGGGCGGCTGGATTTGTGAAAACTGGTCTTGGTCTTGGATCTTTTTTATCAATTTGCCTCTGGGTTGTATTTCTGTTTTTTTTGCGGCTAAGTTGCTGTTGCGTTACGAATTGCCTCGCAAGTTGGTGCCCATCGATGCGATAGGCTTAGTGCTGTTGGTTGTTTGGGTAGGGGCGTTACAGATCATGCTGGATATCGGCAAAGAGCACGACTGGTTTGCCTCGACGCAAATTGTGGTGCTCGCTGTGATCGCGGCGATTGGTTTTGCAGCTTTTCTGATATGGGAGTTGACAGCCGAACATCCGATCGTAGACCTCAGGGTCTTCAGACATCGTGGCTTTACGGTTGCGGTGGTGGCGATGAGTATTGGTTACTCTTCGTTTATGGTCTTGAATGTGTTGACCCCTTTGTGGCTGCAGCTCAATATGGATTACACCGCTGGCCAGGCGGGCAGAACGATTGGCTGGACCGGAGTTTTTTCGCTGTGTATGGCGCCGCTGGTGGGCAAGCTTGCGATAAAACTCGACCGTAGAAAGCTGGTCTGCGGCGGTTTATTTTGGTTGTCGGCAGTGACTGCCTTGCGCTTTTCTGGCAGTACGGATCTGACGTATTGGCAGATCACGTTTCCGTTGATGGTGATGGGTTTAGGGATGCCCTTTTTCTTTATTTCTGCCTCTGGTATGGCGCTGGCGAGCGTCAGCGCTGAAGAAACGGCCTCTGCGGCCGGGCTACTGAATTTTTCAAGGACGCTGTTGAGTGCGTTCGCTGTGTCATCCATGGCGACAGTTTGGGGCGACCACGCAACGCTGAATCAAGCAGAACTTGTTGGATTGGTTGACGCTGACGGTGCCTTGATGAACATCCTCTCGCAAAGTGGCCTGTCCACGGAAGCTAGCCACGCGATGCTGGATCGTATGATTTCGACGCAGAGCGTCATGATTGCCACCAACGAAATCATGATGGTGGTCGCAGGGACTTTCTTTATCGGTGCCTGCGTGATTTGGCTGGCCCCGCGCCCGCGCTCTTGGCATGGCCCGTCGGGGGGGCAGGGCCGAGCGTCAAAAGCCTAATTTTTTACGCAAAGTGACTGTTTGAGTTGAACCTATACCCCTATACTCGGTCAGATCGATACTAGAAACTGTTTGAACGAGGCTAGCTCATGAATACCCAAGAACGTGACATGTTGAATGCGTTTCTCGCGCAACTGACCCAGGCGCAGGTCGGCGCTAAAGAACCAGAAGCCCAGACGCTGATTGCGCAGGCCCTGGCCAAGCAGCCTGACGCTGGCTACCTGCTGGTGCAACGGGCAATGCAGTTAGACTTTGTTTTGCAGCAATCGCAAGCGAGGGTTGCTGAGTTACAAGCTCAACTTGAACGTCAGCAGCCGGTAGCACAAACAAGCTTCTTAAACGATGTACATGCGTGGGGTCGCGGGCCTGCGGCAACGACAGCCGGACTGGGTGCCAGTTCGGTCGCAGCGCCCATTGCCAGCGCCGCACCCGCTGCGACAAGGCCGGCAGTAGCAGGCGCGCCGACTGCCAGCGCCGCCGCGCCTGCGCCTGCTGCGGCCCCCGCAGCAGCCACCACGCCTTGGGGCTCGAGCATGATGGGCACGGTGGCCACGACCGCAGCCGGGGTGGTCGCCGGCTCGTTTTTATATTCAGGCATCCAAAGCTTGATGGGCAACCACAACTCTGGTGGTGGCTTGGGTGCGGGCAACAGGCACGATAACCAGCAACCCGCCAGCCATACCGAAAACAACACCGTTGTGAATAATTATTATGCCAACGAGCCGGCGCCCACCTCGGCCTACGATTCGCCAGAGTTATCCGGCGGTTACGACGTTGCCGATTCGGGCGGTGATTTTGGTGGTTCAGACGATACGGCCTAGTCAGCACGGCACCTCTTGACTGAGGTGCCGCTATCTCTGTACAACGTTAGAGTCGACTTACAGAGATCAGCATGATAACTATCAAAAAAACCCAACGCTTTGGCCTGTTACTACCATCCTCGAACACAACCCAAGAGCCAGAGTTTATTCAAGTCTTGCCTGCGTCGGTGTCTTTACACTGCGCACGCTTGACACTTAGTCAGATCGACCCTGAGTCGACCATCAAAATTGTGGCCGAGCTAGAAACCGAAACACGCAAACTCAATGATGCGCGGGTGGATGCCATTGTGCTTTCAGCCACCGCGCCGTCAACGCGCATGGGCAAGGGCTACGACCAAGAGATTTGCCAGCGCATCGAAAAAGCGTGTGGCAAACCTGCCACCACGGCTGCCACTGCAATGTTGCAGGCCTTTAAAGTATTGAATATCAAAAAGATTGTGTTGGCCGCACCTTGGAGCACCGCCACGAACCAAACGGTTGCCAATTTTATTGAAGCGAGCGGCGTGCAGGTATTGCACCAAGCGGCGATGGGTATTGTCAGCAACATCGAAGTGGGTGATCTTGACGCGCAAACAGCCTATGACTTAGGGCGGCAGGCCGACCGACCCGAAGCCGAGGCGATTTTCTTGGCGTGTGGTAACTGGATGACGATGGACATCATCGAGGCGCTTGAGCGCGACACCGGCAAGCCAGTGCTCAGCACCAATAGCTGTGCGCTTTGGGCGATGTTAAACATTTTAGGAGGGCATGCTGCGGTGCCTGGTTACGGTACGTTGCTCAACGATCATCTGGTCGCTTGAGCGCGAACCTGCTCCTTCCTCGAGCTTTCAACTCTTTGTTCAAAGAGACTGGTTACAAGCTCGATGATCGAGCAAGACTATGACACCGTGCAGAAGATCGTTAAAAGCTCTGGCATG
>JBIIWK010000037.1:0-15326 GCA_044338955.1 Burkholderiaceae bacterium | reverse complement strand
CTGTGGATGTCAATACAGGCGGTTTTGTGGGCGGCCGCAACTTTGACGACACGATTTTTAAAACCAACCTCGAGGCTGCGCAGGCCGCCGCGCGCCAGCTGAGGCTGCGCAATCTTGGCGGCATCATTATTATTGACTTTATTGATATGGATGAGCCGGGGCATCGCGAAGCGGTGATGGCTGAACTGCAAAAGGCATTAGCACCCGACCGCACACGCATGACTGTCAACGGCTTTACGCAGCTGGGTTTGGTCGAGATGACACGCAAACGTACGCGCGATTCACTTGCGCATCAGCTGTGTGAGCCCTGCCCTACGTGTCAGGGGCGCGGTAACGTACGCACCAATCGCAGCATCTGCTATGAAATTTTGCGCGAAATTTTGCGCGAAGCACGGCAATTTAATCCACGTGAATTTAAAATTCTGGCCTCGCAAAATGTTGTCGACTTGTTTTTAGAAGAAGAAAGTCAACATCTTGCGCTGCTCGGTGATTTTGTTGGCAAGAAAATTTCACTTGAGGTTGCTAGAGACTACAGTCAAGAACAATATGACATTGTCTTGAGCTAGGTTCTGCCAAGATACATGGCCTTAATGTAGCTCCGCCAAGACGCGCACTGCGTCGTACATTTGAAGTTGCGCCAGTGCGATCAAGCTAAACCCGTG
This sequence comes from Burkholderiaceae bacterium, assembly GCA_044338955.1. Lineage (GTDB taxonomy): Bacteria > Pseudomonadota > Gammaproteobacteria > Burkholderiales > Burkholderiaceae_B > Zwartia. The sequence continues at coordinate 14,664 of JBIIWK010000037.1, read as the reverse complement.
CCCACTGCTCGCGTAGCACTTCAATTGCACTGAAAGTGGGGAACGGAAATACTATTTCAAGCTAAATTTTTGCGCGCGTATATATGCGCCAAAATCCTCACGCTCGGGCATTGAATAATGCCGGGCTTTATCTTCAGACCAGCCATTTAATTCGACATCGGGGTAGTGGGTGGCGTAGCGTTGTTTACGCAACGGAAACAACGCGTGTCGACGCTGATCGTACTCGTCGACTTGGGTGCGAACGTCTGCCTCGTCGAAACGGTCTGTGTGCACAGTGGTGCTGAGCGACAGCCGAGGGATGATGCGCCCTCCTTCGACGGGGTAACCTACGCACAAGCCTGCGATTGGGAAAACCGCCTCTGGCAAACCAAGAAGATCACTGGTTTCACGCGAGTGATTACGTACCGCGCTGATGGGCACGGTACCCAAGCCAACCGCCTCGGCCGCGCGAATAAACTGCGCCAAGACCAAGCCTGCGTCAACCGCAGCGTTCATAAAGTGATCGAGGTGCTCGTTGGCAAAGGGTTTGCCACGCCACTCGCCGATCTGACGGATCCGGCGATTGTTACCGCAAAACACTAAAAACACCGGGGCTTCGTTGATCCAGGGCATATCGGGGATAAATGAGGCGATGGCTTTGATTTTTTCGCGATCGGTCACGTGGATGATATCGGCCTGTTGCAAATCAGACTTAGAGGGCGCTGCTAAGGCGCAGGCGAATAGCAACCTGAGTACGTCGGCGTCGATCGCTTGGTCTGTCCAGCGGCGATGTGAGCTGTGGGTGAGCATGCGCAACAGTTCGGCTGCGTTCGGCAACCCCTGAGGAACGTTAAACGTTTGGCCAAACCTGGCTTGCGCCGCGCTGGCGAGTTGCTCGGCTGTCGGATCGTTTGGCTGGCTCATATTTATCCCTGTCCCCTTGCCCGTGCGCTGGATCGCCTCAGGCTTAATTATTTTATCTATCCGGTTTGTTTAAATTGAATAGCACCACAATCGCACGAATGATTTTTAGTGATATTAATTTAATAAAATCAATAATTTCAATAGCATAAAGATTAAATCTATTTTTTTACTTGAATATTAAAAGTTAACTTTTACTTGAATGCTGCCGGATACCAATAGAACAAGTTAATTAGATGTAGCCGGTAAAAGGATCTCATTCATCGCGAAACTGCATCTGATACAAACCCGCATAAGCCGCGCCTAGCGCTAGTAACTCAGCGTGCGTCCCCTGCTCGACCACCCTACCCCGATCCATCACAATGATCTTGTCGGCGTTTTGTACGGTCGATAAGCGATGCGCAATTACTAAAGTAGTACGCCCTTTCATCAAGGTTTCGAGTGAGGCTTGAACCTGACGCTCGGACTCGTTGTCTAGCGCCGAGGTGGCCTCGTCTAAGATCAGTATTGGGGCATTTTTGATCAAGGCCCTTGCGATCGCCAGGCGCTGACGCTGTCCACCCGACAGGCGCGTGGCGTTTTCACCAACCTTGGTTTGAATCCCCAAGGGCAACCCATCGACAAACTCAAGCAAATTAGCCGCTTGCAAGGCGGCACGGATTTCGGCCTCGGATGCTTCGTGCAATGCCCCATAGCCTACATTGACGGCAATCGTATCGTCAAACAGTACGACATCTTGACTCACTAACGAGAGTTGTTCGCGTAGGTTACGCAGCGACACCGACTCGATATCGCGGCCGTCGATCAACACCTGGCCGGCTGCGGGCGCCACAAAGCGCGGCAGCATATTGACTAAGGTTGTTTTGCCGCTACCCGAGCGGCCCACTAACGCAATTGTTTGGCCGGGTTCAGCCATGATGCTGACTTGCGCCAAGGTATCGACATCGGCATCGGCAAAGCGATGCGACACCATTTTGAACTCAACCCGCCCGTTGACTCGGCCGTCGAAGCTGCCGGTCGCGTTGTCGACCTCTGAAGGCTGATCCACCAAAATAAACACGCTTTCAGCGGAAACCAGCATCTTTTGGGTACGACTCGCCACCTTTGTTAAGCGCTTCACCGGATCAAAAATCTGCGCGAGCGCCGCCATGAAGGCGGCAAAACTGCCGACCGTTAAGGAGCCGGCATTCGCTTGACTTAACGCCACTGCAATCACCGCCGCAACGGCTAGCGCGGTCACCACTTGCGTGATGGGTGTGAGTGCCGCATCTGAGGTGGCCGCCCGCATGTCAAAGCGCCTTAAGCGACCGCTGACGTACGCAAAGCGCTTACGCTCAAAGGCATACCCATCAAACAGTTTGACGACGCGTTGGCCATCGATGCCCTCGTTGACGACGCGCGTGAGTTCGGCGTTCATGTTGACCGTATCGCGATTGATGCGGCGCATCCGAGCGATGAACCCTCGCGAAATCAGCACCGAAATCGGCATTGTCAGTAAGATAATCAACGTGAGCTGCCAGGACATATACAGCAGCACACCGATCATGGCGATCACTACCAGCGACTCGCGCACCACCACTGTCAACACATCGGTGGCATAACTGGTGACGTTACCCGCATCAACGGTAAAGCGATTTAACAACCGGCCGGTATCGCCTTTTTTGAACTCGCTGTCGGGCATTGACAAAAGTTTTTCGAACATGTCGGCGCGCACGCCCAATAAGACGTTGTTCGCCACCCAAGCGAGCAGGTAGTCGCTGAAGAAGTTACAGACCCCACGCAAAGAGATCAGCGCGATAATCGCCAGCGGCACTTGCCAGACGTACTCGGGCTTGTTGCCAGAGAACCCTTCGTCAAGCAGGGGCTTCATGGCCACGGCCAATGTGGGTTGTGTGGCGGCCGCGGCAGCCATAAAGAGCACCGCCAACGCGAGGCCTTTCCAGTAGGCACCCACGCGTTCGTAAATACGACGCCACAGGGTCACACTCAAAGGAGACGACGAGGTAGCGGGTAGACCGGTCAATTGAGTCAAAATAACGCTCTGGAAGACAGAAAACTGAAGTTTACCCGCTCTGCGCCGGATCTCTTATGAACGGCTCGCTTAGCACCCACGCATCAAACGTCAGAAGTGGTGAAGAATGCCTGACCGAGTTCTGCATCGCCACCCGTCGCTTTAAATCACTTTCAATCCTCCTGACTGAAGCCCATGATGCGCTAAAAGAAGCCTGGCCGAGGCGACTTGGGTAGTTGGCGTACTTATCGTATCCTTACGCAACGAAATTCAGGTTAAATAAGTGATGCAACAAGAACCAGTTTTGATCCGTTTGCCCAACTGGGTGGGCGACGTCTGTATGACCCTGCCCGTTCTAGATATGCTGCGCCGACTGAACATACCGTTCGCGGTGTGCGCGCGAGGCTGGGCAAAGGACTTGTTGGCCGGCTTTGGCGCAATAGGCTTTTTGCCGATGTCTGGCCGTTTGCTCGAGGACGTGCTTGAAGTCAGAGACTGGCGAAAAAAGCATCCACAATACCGGCGAGGGCTGATCTTGCCCGACTCATTTTCAAGTGCTCTATGCTTTCGTCTTGCCGGCTTGCAGAGCGCAGGTTGGCGCGATGACGGCCGCAGCCTGCTGTTGCGCTGGCCGTTGCGCAAACCCACCGAGCCGTTACATGCGGTGCAAAATCATTTTTCCCTGGCCAAGCAAGCCTTATGGGCCTGGGGGACTGATGCCCAGCCGCAAGCGCTACCCGAACGCTTACAGTTACCACTGACCAAGCAACACACCCAAAGTGCCCACGACCAACTCAGCGCCGCAGGCCTCAAAGCGGGCGAGTTTGTGCTGATCGCGCCAACGGCCACCGGCACCCACAAAGGCCAAGCGAAGGTTTGGCCACAGTTTGATGCGTTCACGCGCATTTTGCAAAACAACGGGGTACGGGTGGCGATGTGCCCGCCCAAAGCTGAACAGGCGGCCGCGTTACGTGCGGTGCCCACCGCCGATCTGATTGAGCCTCTGAGGCTGGGCGGCTTTTGTGCCCTCGCTCGGCTCGCTAAAGTGGTGATTTGTAATGATTCGGGGGTCTCTCACCTGTGTGCTGCGGTGGGTGCAAAACAAATCACGCTGTTCGGTGTGACGGACCCTGCTCGCACCGGCCCCTGGACCCCAGACAGTATTAATTTAGGCAAACTGGGGCAGTGGCCGACGGTCGGCGAAGTTGCGCAGCGCACGCAGCCATTTTTTGTACCTCATTAATATGACGTGCGCTCCTGGCCTTTCTAGCATGCTGTGCGTGCCTAAGCTTTCTAAAATCTTTTCTGGTTAAGCCGCCTTGCTTTCACAGATCCCATTCTCGAATTTGTTTTTATACCCACCAAGCATGGGGCTGTTGCTCTTGGTCATTGCGGTTGTTTTTGCCCTGTGGTCTTACAAGCGCACTGCGGTCGTATTCTCTACTTTAGGTTTGGGTTGGATCTTGCTGTGGTCACTGCCGGTGACCTCGCTTTATTTTGGCGGAAAGCTCGAAACACGCTATGCCTATGCCGAGGCTGCCCGGGCGCCACGTGCTGATGTGATTGTGGTGCTAGGGGGCAACACGCAAGCCAACCGCGCGAACTGGTTTGAGCCTTACAACCGCGCAACCGCCACGGATCGAATCGATCGTGCGGCGGCCTTGTATTTTGCAGGGCGTGCACCAAAAATTTTGCTTTCGGGCGGTGCGCTTGAAGGCAAAGTGAGTGAGGCGCGCATGATGGCGAAAATCTTGCGCCAACGGGGTGTACCCGAGTCGGCACTGATCCTTGAAAATGATAGCCGTTTTACCTACGAAAACGCGCAGTTTTCAGATCGTATGATGCAACACGCTCAGCTTAAACGTGCACTGTTAGTGACGTCAGCATTGCATATGCCCCGTGCACTGGCGACGTTCATTAAACGCGGGATCGATACCTTACCGGCACCAAGCGCACCGCAAATCACTCTGCCCGAGGACGAACCACTGAACCCTTGGTTGCCACACATTCGCAGCCTCGAGGCAAGCCGCACGATTATCAAAGAGTATCTGGGGCTCTTTGGCTATTGGTTGCGCGGCTGGGCGTGAAAAAGCGGCGAGCCTCGATGCTCTCTGTGTATAACGCTTCGTATTTTTGCGCTGCAGCGGCCCAAGACAGGGATCCCACGAGCTCGGCGGCGTGGTGCAAAAGATGTGCGCGCAGCACTGGATCAGCAGTCAACGCACGCAAACCTTGCGCGATTTCGTGAGGGTCTTCGGGGTTGGTCAATACCCAGGCATCATGGCGATGTGTCACATACTGGCCAAAACCGCAAAACTTGGGCCCGCTCACAATCACCGGCAAGCCATGAGCCATGGCCTCAAGAGGCGCCATCCCAAAGCTATCGATTAAGGTTGGATGCACGTAGACATCGGCAGCCTGGTAGTAAGGTGACACGTCGGACGTTGGTACGATCAGGTTGACGCGCGCCATCAACTTTGGGTAATTCACCTGCAAATAATCTCTAATTTCGGGTTGCGTCCCTACCACGGCCAACCGAAAATTTTCTGGTAATTGACTTAACGCTTCGAGTACTGTGGCCAGCCCTTTTCGCAATGGATTACGCGCCACCAACAGACACCCGATTGCGTCATCTGCCCAACCCAGTGCCGCACGCATTTGTGCACGCACTAATGGATCGACCACCACGCTGAGGGCGCCGGGCGCAATCGTATCCACCACGAGCTGCTTGCCATAAGAATCATGGATGCGCTCTTTAAGCCAAGGCGATACTGCGACAACGCGCGACCCCGTTTTGACCCGCATCGCGGCAGCCTCTAACCACAGATACATGACATTGCTGGGCTGCAAATAAACCACAAATCGCTGCCAAGCACTCATACCGTTTAACCGGCGATAACGAATCGGCGCAACATGAATCACATGGATCTGGCCCACACCACCATTCATGTGCGAATGGACGACATCAAAACCTTCGCGCGTAAGACGCTTCGCCTGGCGGGCAAAAAGCCACACCCGCAACCAACTTGGCCATTTTCGACTGACCTTCACCTTGATCTGCTGAACCGGTAAATCATGCTCAAAGTCATGCGCAATCACGGTCACATCATGACGCCGAGACAACACCTCAAATAAATTGACGCCATAGGCCTCGGCGCCACCAAAGCGACGACCAAAGCGATCAATCAAGAGTGCAATCCGCAAGCGTTCAGGCACGGCGAGGGTTCTCGTGTAGGGCTAAGCATGGAAACAAAAAATCAGGCACGTCGACGATTCTCGTGTTGAGTCAGGCATTGAAACAAAAATCGTACTAAAGGCGTTGTACGCCAGATCCCGACACGCGGGAGCGCGTAACAATCGTCTGCAATATTTGCTAACCCGCGTGCGGTCGTTGTGGCATTGGTATAGCCCGCTTCTTGCGCTAAGCGCTGATGTTCGGGCTTGAAATCACCATAGGGGTAGCAAAAGGCTGTGACTTCTGCACCCAGCATCTCAGAGAGCACCAAGCGAGAACGCGTTAATTGCTCGCGGGCCGCCTCGAGGGATAGTTCTGGCAGGTGAACATGGTCTAGGGTATGCGACCCGACCTCTTGACCGGCTTGCGCCCAAGCAAGGATCTCATGCTTAGACATCAAGGCTGAAGGCACAACACCTTTATGCGTATCCCACACATTGCTGCCATCAAACTGATTGGCAACAAAATAATTAGTCGAGGTAAATTGATACTTTTGCAAGACTGGCAACGCATGTTCAAACACGTTGCGAAAGCCATCATCAAAGGTAATACCAAAGACTTTGCCCACTTTTTCATTTTTGAGATACGGCATCAGATCGCGCATACTTAAGCCGCGATAGCCCAGGCGATGCATCCAACGCATCTGCCGGGCAAAGCTTCTTGGATGTACCGTTAAACCACGAAACGACGTGCCTCGCGCTGCGGGCACTGCCACTTGGTGGTACATCAAGATTGGGATCGACATATTCAATAAATTAGAAAAAAATCAAAGCACTGCAGTAGAACTACCGATAAATCGCCAGCGTTGCTTGCACAAAATCGGTCAAGCCAAATTCACGCTCGGCACGCTGACGCGCTTGCGCCCCCATCTGCGAAAGCTGTTCGGGCTCGAACAAGATTTTTTGCAGTACATTTTTAATCAGCTCTGGGCTACGCGGAGGCACGATCCAGCCTTCGCGTTGATCCGTTAGATTTTCGGGCAACCCACCCACACGCGTCACAAGAACGGGCAAGCCAAGCGCCATCAGTTCGCGACACGCGAAAGACAGGGCCTCTTGGTAGGACAACACATAGCCAATATCGCAGGCCGCTAGCAAGGGCCGTACGTCATCGATCAAACCCGGAAAACTCACTTGCCCGGCCATTCCGCAATCGGCGACTTGGGCAAGTTTGAGTGCGTTTGGCGGATCACCAATCACGACGATGTGAAATTTGGTGCGCTGCTCGGGCGACAACAACGACACGGCCGTGACTAAATCTAGCCAGCCTTTTTCATAATCGGTGCCGCCGGCGCTACCAAGAATGATTTTTTTATCAAAACCTGGGCCAAGATAATGTTCACGCAAGCGTAATTTTTCGACCGCACTGACGGGTGAAAAATAATCGATATCGATACCATGTCGAATGGTGGTGATGGCTTGACGTTTATAAGGAGACTTCAACAATAAGTCTTTGATGTAATCGCTTACGGCAATGACGTGATCGGTGGCGAAACGCGCGCGTAATTGGTGTCCAAAACTCGTCAAAGAGTGATCATTGTGTTTGGTAAAGATGATGCGCGGGGCATGGCGAAGACCCAAGCACGCCAGCATCACTTGTTTGTGATCCGCCGAGCCATTCACGTGCACCGTATCAAAGGCGTGCGTCACAAGCAATTGGCGCAAGGCCGCTCGATCGGTCAACCACGAAGACGGTCGCGTTGTGAAAGCCATATCAACGACTTCTACCCCCGGCATGGCCTTTGCCAGGCGATATAGGCGACTTGAACTCGGTGTGGCGACCGTCAGTTGATGCGCCCCCACCAAGCCCTGCAACAAATTGACGATATACGTCACGTGCCCACCACCATTGCGCGGATGAAAGTTGGTGAACAAAATTTTCATTTTGGCTCGGATCGCTCTTGACTTTGGCTCAACAAGCCAGACTTGAGTGACGAGTTAGCTTGGCTCATCGCCCCAGACTGAGTTGGCTGCTGAGTTTGGTTCACATGCCCAGGCTGCGGTCGCTGGTTCGCTTCATTCAAAAACATCAACTTTGAATAGCGTAAGAAGCTGCCAGAGGCTGCGGTCACTGCGAGTACAAAGCCGTGGCGGCCATCTAAAAATCCGCGTCGTAATAAATAGATGCGAATAAATGTCCAGACGCTATGTGTGATCAAACCAAACACCCCAACGCGGCGCCCCTTGAGGGCCATCATCTGTGCCGCATCGCTCGAGTAGCGGTTGATCTTGGTGACCAACGCCTCAAGATCATCAAACGGAAAATGTAAGAACCAGGTTTTTAGCTTGCCCACTCGTCCTTGCACCAAGACCTGCTCATGCACGGGCACGTTGTCAAACGTACCAAGCTCGCGGCGAAAGAGGCGCACAACGTAATCAGGCCACCAGCCGCTATGGCGAATTTTTTTACCGCAAAACTCAGAGAGCCGAGCGATTTGATAACCGTCGTAAGAAGGACGAGCTAGCGTTTGTACAATTTCAGCTTGCAGTTCGGGGGTCACGCGTTCGTCGGCATCAATTGAGAGCACCCACGGCTGGGTGGCCAGCGCTAAGACACGATTTTTTTGCGGACCGAAACCGGGCCAGTCTGCCGCTTGATGGACTTGAGCGCCGTGCGCGCGCGCAATGTCAGCGGTGGCGTCGGTACTACAGCCATCCAGCACGATGATTTCATCGGCGAACTGTACCGAAGCCAGGCAATCACCGATACGAGACGCCTCGTTTTTGGTGATGACGATGACAGAAAGCCCTAGGCTTTGGCGCGAAGCGTTCGCTTCCATAGCTTCCATTTGTTGTACAAAGGGCCGACGATCGGATGCGTGGCAAACCACATCCGCGTTCTTAACCAGGCATCACCCCGATTGCGTACCGCCACGCGATAAATATGCGCTGGTGAGGTTTGAAGAAGATTTTGGCCATGCGCGATGGTGGTGTACAGGTACTTAAAGCCCTGTGCCTGCGCCAAGGCGATGTAATCTTGAGCAAAATAGCCCTGGGGCCAGCAGAAGTGCTCAGACACAGAGCCTAGTCGATGCTGCAACGCTGCACGAGAGTCGGCCAGGTCTTGCTTAAGATTTTGCAGACAAACCTCACGCGACTCGTTGGTCAAATCCCAGCGATTGTGCGTATGTGTGTGGCTATGAAATTCAAAGGTACCCAACTCTTGCATGGTCAGAACCTCAGACCAGCGCAACATCACCGAATCGGAATTACCGGCCGCCAACATCGCCTTGGATTGCAGATGACAGAGGACCGACGGCAGCGACATCTCATCCTGACCAGCATGCGCGCGTGCAGGGCCCTCGCCCAGCAGGCCAGTAATCAAAAACAGCACGGCGTGCATTGAGTATTTTTGCAACACTGGGTGTGCATACACCCAGTTATCTAAATAGCCATCATCAAAAGTAATTAAGACAGATTTGGGCGGAGTGGGCTTACCTGCCAAAAAATCGGCAAATTCGCTGGCAGTCAGCGATCGATAGCCGCGTTGCGCCAAACCGGCAATCTGACTTTCAAAATTTTCGGGAGAGGTCGTAATTGAACCTGCCGCAGGCGACACATGGTGGTACATCAATACGGGCACGCAATAGGCAGTCTTCATTTCTACTCAGTGCCGATCGGTAGTTTGCTGAGGCATCACACTATCAGTTTGTACCGAGGGGCGCAAATCCTTTAGCCACTGATCATAAATACCTTCAGTGCGTTTTGCCAAAGTTTCGGTGGTAAAAATACCTTCGGTGTGGACACGGTCGTGCCCAGCTTGCCCCATTTTTTTTCTAAGCTCTGGCGAATCAATCAATTGGATCAGCGCGTTTTGCAGCGCCTGTGCATCATCAAGGGGCACCAGCAACCCCGTCACGCCCGGTCGCATCATTTCGCCCACGCCGCCCACATCCGTACCGATCACGGGCAGGCCGCTCGCAGCCGCTTCAAGAAAGGCGGTGCCCATGGCTTCTTGTCGGGTGGCCAAACAAAAAATATCCAAACCAGCGAGTACATTAGGCACATCGCGCCGGGTACCTAGCAAATGCACACGCTCGCCTAAGCCACTATGCGTGATATGCGCTTGGAGTTGCTCAAAGACAGGCGACCCACCACCCGCCACTACAAGATGCAGTTTTGGGCGCGTGCGTAACAACGGCAGCATGGCATTGATGAGTTCGAGATGCCCTTTGTTGGGGCGCAGTACAGCCACACAGCCCACCAAAATTGCATCGGCAGATAACTTGAGCTCGTCGCGTAAAGTAGAGTGCGCGAGACGCGGCGTTAACACCACGGGCGTATAGATCGCCTTAACATGGTCAGGTGGCACGCCGCGCCCGAGCAATTGACGCCGCACGTGATGACTGACCGTGGTGACGCGATGCGGCAACCAGGTGTAGGTCAATAATGAACCGACGGGGCTGGCTAAGTGACGGGTGCGCACCACCAACGGCACTTTTGCGAGTCGCCCGGCGGGAGCTGCGATTAAGGTGTCTTGCCGACTATGCGTATTGAGCACGTCAAACTGGCCCGCTTGCAAAATCTTTTTTATCGCAAACACGCCGCGCACAATATTGACCACGCCATCCATAAAAAGCGTGTGCACCACGAAACCCGCCTCGCGCAAGCGCTCGGTGAGCTCAGCGTCGGGCTGACAGATTGCCTCGAGGTAATGGCCACGCTCGCGCATCGCCACCATTTCTTTAAAGACCCTGTGTTCTTGTCCGCCAAAACTTGTGGCAGCCTCTGAATGAATGATTCGCAAGGGGCGCGGGTCAGCCATCAGTACGCCACCTCAACGTCGGCAGGCGACGTCCAGGTGGTGAGTTGCTCGACCAGGCTGTCTGACAAACGCACCCTCCACGAATCATCGAGCCTCAGCGTGCATGCGAGGCCCGCATTTTCGTATAGCACTTCAACGGGCGTTCCACGCGCATTTGCATCTGGATTGACGCGAAATGGACCTAACATTTTTTTCAATAGGATGGCATCGGCGTTGCCATTTAGGCGAATGCGCAGCGCCTTGGCGCGCGCTTCACGCGCTAACTGCAAATCGTAAATATTTTCGGCAACGATTCGGGTGCCCTTTGAATGCTCGTTGTTAGTCACTTTCACCTGCATGATCACCAGCTGATCTTCGCGCAAGCGATTACGATGTTGCTCATAAATTTCAGAATAGACGGTGACTTCAACTTGCGCCGAACCATCATCAATCGTCACAAATTGCAGCTTGCCTTTGGCGGTCATCATCGTACGAAGTTGACTAATCACCCCCGCAATCCATTGTGAATCACGCAACGGTTCGAGCCTGACCAAGGGCTTGGCCGCAAACAAACGCACCTCGTCTCGCCACACATCAAACAAATGGCCACTCAAGAAAAATCCGAGCGCCGCTTTTTCTTCGGACAATCGCGTATGCAAACTCCAGGGCGCAATTGACGCGAGTTCGCAAGCAACGACCTCGTGGCTGTCATCGCCAAACAACGACACCTGATTGGCACTGCGGTCATGCTGATCTGCGGCCTCAAGGGCGGTCGCGAGTGAGGCGAGCAACGCGCCGCGATTCGCTTCAACCGAATCAAACGCCCCCACGCGAATCAACGCTTCGATACTGCGCTTGTTGACGGTGCGCCGGTCAATGCGACGGCAAAAATCAAACAGACTAATAAAAGGGCCGGCCTCACGGGCGCGCAAGATTTCTTCGACCGCCCCCTGACCTGTTCCCTTAACCGCTCCCATCCCGTAGCGCAGGGTACGTGGCGGTAGACCGTCTTGCGTGGCTGCGTCAGCCACAGGCTCAAAACGGTAGGCAGACGTATTGATGTCGGGGGGTAACACCGTGATGCCATTGGCCAGGCAGTCACGCCAAAAGATTTGTACTTTGTCAGTGTCGTCCATATCAGACGACAAGGTGGCGGCCAAAAACTCGGCGGGATGATGGGCTTTGAGCCAAGCGGTGTGATAAGCAATCAGGGCATATGCCGCCGAATGTGATTTATTGAAACCGTAGCCTGCAAAGAGCTCCATTAAGTCAAACAGCTTGACCGCAACCTTGGGGTCGTAGCCTTTTTTAAGCGCCCCTTGCTCGAACAACTCGCGATGAGAGGCCATTTCTTCGGGTTTTTTCTTACCCATGGCGCGACGCAACAGATCGGCTCCACCCAACGAGTAGCCACCAATGATCTGCGAGATCAGCATCACTTGCTCTTGATACACAATCACGCCGTAGGTGCTTTTAAGCGTCGACTCGAGGTCAGGATGAAAGTAATCGACGGTGGCGCGACCGTGTTTACGGTTCACAAAATCATCGACCATGCCCGACTCGAGCGGGCCCGGCCGAAACAACGCTAAGACCGCAATGATGTCTTCAAAGGTGTTGGGGCGCAGCTTTTTAAGCAACTCTTTCATGCCGCGAGATTCGAGCTGAAATACCGCGGTCGTGTTGGCGCTGCACAGAACTTGATAGGTGGCTGGGTCATCAAGCGGCACTGACATGATGTCAAAGTCAGGGAGCTTGGCGTTGAACTTGCGTACAAAGCGCACAGCCCAATCAAGAATGGTTAGGTTACGCAAACCCAAAAAGTCAAACTTGACCAAGCCAGCAGCTTCGACGTCGTCTTTATCAAACTGCGAGACCGCACTACCCTCGTTGCCGGGCTGGCAGTAAAGCGGACAAAAATCGGTGAGTTTGCCTGGCGCGATCAACACACCCCCTGCATGCATCCCCACGTTTCGTGTCAGGCCTTCAAGCGGTCGCGCCAAATCGATCAAGGCACGTACTTCTTCTTCTTTTTCGTACCGCTCTTTAAAAGTTGGCTCGTCTTTCAGGGCTCGCTCAAGCGTCCAAGGATCAGCCGGGTTGTGCGGGATCAACTTTGAGAGCCCATCACACAACATATAGGGCATGTCGAGCACGCGGCCAGCATCGCGCACAACTGCCTTCGCGCCAAGGGTGCCAAAGGTGGCAATCTGGCTCACGGCCGCCCGCCCGTACTTGGTTTTGACGTATTCAATCACGCGTTCGCGATTGTCTTGACAAAAATCGATATCGAAGTCGGGCATTGAAACGCGTTCGGGGTTCAGAAAGCGCTCAAACAGCAAGTCGTAGCGAATCGGATCTAAATCGGTGATACCCAGTGAATACGCGACCAGTGAGCCAGCGCCAGAACCCCGCCCGGGCCCAACCGGTACGCCATTGCCTTTGCCCCAGTTGATAAAATCTTGCACGATCAAAAAGTAGCCTGGAAACCCCATTTTGATAATGGTTTGGCACTCGAGGCTTAGGCGCTCGGAGTACTGCTGCTGCACCTTGGCGCGTTCAAGCGGATCTGGAAACAACTGCACCATGCGTTTTTCAAGGCCAATCTCTGAGAGCTGGATCAGATAATCGTCGAGCGTGACGCCTTCCGGTGTCGGAAAATCTGGCAACTGAGGCTGACCCAGCTCAAGCGTAAGGTTGCAGCGTTGCGCAATGGCCACTGAATTAGCTAGCGCTGAGGGCACATCGCTGAAGCGCTTAGCCATCTCATCTGAGGGCAGCAGATACTGATCTTCTGTAAACCAACGCGGTCGGCGTGGATTGGTCAGGATTTGCCCTTCAGAGATGCACACCCGTGCCTCGTGCGCGCGAAAATCAGAACGATCCAAAAACTGTACTGGATGGGTTGCCACAACCGGCAACCCTAGTTCGGTCGCAATCGACAGGGCTGCTTGCGTATAAGACTGGTCGGCCTCGGCTTCGGTGCGCTGCAGTTCAAGGTAATAAGAGTCAGGAAAGGCAGACTGCCAGTGGCGCGCGTAAGCCACCGCCGCCTCACGGTTGCCTGCCATCAGCGCTTGCCCCACATCGCCCGCCCGAGCGCCGGACAGCACGATTAAGCCCGTTACATTCACCAGCCACTCGCGCCGCATCTCGGCGCGACCACGGTGAGCGTTTGTGAGCCACGCTTGGGTCAAGAGTTCACATAAGGCCAAATACCCAGCCTTGTTTGAAACCAACAGTAGGATACGATAGGGTTTTTCGCGGTCTTCGTCGTTGGTGAGCCAAACGTCGCAACCCGCGATAGGCTTGATGCCCGCACCGCGGGCCGCCTTGTAAAACTTGATGAGGCCAAAAACATTAGATAAGTCAGTGAGCGCCACCGCAGGCTGGCCCTGCGCGAGCGAACGCTCGATCAGATCTGAAATGCGTAAAATACCATCGACAACCGAAAACTCGGAATGAACACGTAAATGTACAAATGGCGGTGTTTGAACAGCTTTATCCATAGTGGGATTGTACCTATTCTGATAACGGTCAATTCGTTTTTATCGTCGACCAGGGCAAGCCTGGGCGCCGTAAGCGCTCGAGGGCCCCACGCGTGAAGTGGCTACTCTTGGGGGCATGGCTCGCTGCGATATTGTTTACCCACTTTCGTGGCAAGGTGCGCTTGGCTCTTGGGCGCCAACTCCTTGATCATTCGATACTTTTAGCTCCAATTAACGCTTTGATAGTGCTCAACTCAAGGGTTCCAACCACCCCGTATCTGTCGATCGAC
>JBIIWK010000256.1:0-4668 GCA_044338955.1 Burkholderiaceae bacterium | reverse complement strand
TGATCGAGCACTGCCGGAGTCAAATTGCGAGCTATAAAAAACCGAAATTCATTTTTTTTATCGAGGCTCTGCCTCGTATTCTTAGCACAAATAAAGTTGATAAAAAGGCTTTGCGCGCGCAGGCTGCGCACATGCTGCGTGCTGCTTTGCAGCATTAAATGATCCAGCAAGCAATACAGACATACGCCTAAGCGAACCATTGGACAGGGAGGCAAAATCCTGAAAGAATGCGGCGAGTTGAACATAAGTATTAAATGCACAAGATAAAAATCGCTGTGATCAGGCCTGCCTTTTGCACGCTTTGCTCACCGCACTTTAGGAGCAATCTCATGAAAAAACTCATCTTAGGGCTTACCCTGATTCAAGCAGCGTGGGCGCTGCCCGCTGTGGCCGCAGACTACAAGATCGGTGCAATTTTTCCGATGAGTGGTGCAAATGCCGAGTACGGCCAAATTTTTGGTACAGGCGTTAATTTAGCCATTGAACACATCAACGCCGACAAAAAACTATCAGGCACCTTGTCGGTGGTGTACGAAGATAGCCAGGCGCTGCCCGCACAGGGCGTGACTGCGGCCACCAAGTTGGTCAACGTCTCAAAAGTCCCTTATGCGCTGTCCGCCTTCACGGGCGTCTCTAAGGCAGTCGCGCCTGTCGGTGCCCGCACAAAAACCGTGATGGTCAATGGCGGAGGCGTCGGTCCCGACCTCGCAACATTGGGCGAATATTTCTGGAACACCATTCCTTTAGCCAACTTTGAAGTGCGCGTCATGGCTCCCTTCTTAGTGAAAGAAAAGGGCTTCAAACGTGTTGCCATGGTCTATGTCGACGACCCAATCGGCCAGTCGCTTCTGGCAGACCTCAATACCGAGGTCAAAGCTGCGGGTGGCGAAATGGTGGGTAACTTTTCGATTCCGACAACTGCACAACAATTTTCAGGCATCGCAGCCCGCGTGCGCGACACCAAACCTGATGTGGTCTATATCGCCTCGTATGGCAATCAGCAAGTTCAGTTGATTAAGCAATTGCGCGACAACGGTATCAGCCAACCCATTGCAAGCTATTCAGCGTTCTCAACACCCTCCGTCTTGAATTTACCCGAAGCCAAAGGTGTTTACTTTTCAGCGCAGCAGTTGAATCTGACACGTGACGACCCACTGACCAAACGCGTGGTGGCTGATTACAAAGCCAAGTACAACAAAGAGCCAGGCGCCTACGTGGTGAACTATTACAACGCGGTGTTAACGTTTGCTGAGCTCGCCTCGGCGCTCGAGAAAGCAGGCAAACCCGTCACGGGCGAAAACTTACTGGCCCAACGCAAAGCCACCAAGAGCTTTGAATTTGTTGGTGCAACCGTGTCGTTCGCTGAAGATGGTACTGTCAAAGCCCCTATTCAAATCAACGAAATCGTAGGCGACGGCACCACCAAAGTTGTGTCGGCAGGAAAATAAGTTTTTAGTGCTTTAGCTTGCTTTAGGATATTGCCCCATGCTGTTCACGCAACTTTTTATTAATGGCCTGCAAACCGGCGCGCTCTACGCGCTGATTGCAGCCGGGTTTTCGCTGATTTTTGGCATGACCCGGATTTTTCACGCGGCGCATGGGGCAACCTTTACGATTGCTGGTTATATTTTTTACGAGTGTTATTCAGTTCTCCACCTAAGTTGGCCGGTGGCGGCACTTGCAGCCACCTTTGCAGCGAGCCTGTTTGGCGTGTTGCTTGACCGCTATGTGTACGCCATCATTCAGCGGCACGAAGGCTCATTTTTTACGGTGTTCGTCGCTTCGTTCGGCATGGCCATCATCGTACAAAACCTGATCGCGATGATCTTTGATCGGGGTGCAGTGACGGTCTCTACCCCCTTGAGTAAAAGCCTTGAGGTAATGCCCGGGCTTTATGTTGCGCCAATTGCGGCAGTGGTGATTGCCTGCGCCTTAATATTTTTTATCGCTTTGCAGTGGTTATTAACAAAATCGAATCTTGGTATTGCTCTGCGCGCGCTGGGTGAAAACCCAAACCTGATTGAAGTCTATGGGCTCACGCCGCGTCTACTTTCACAATACGTTTTTCTAATTGGTTCAATTTTAGTTGTGCCAGCCGCCATCCTGACGGCTGCAACGTCTGGCCTCAACCCGGCGATGGGCAACCACGTGATGCTCATTAGTATCGCCGCGACCATTGTCGGAGGCGTGGGCAGCTTACGCGGCGCAGCGCTAGCCGGCCTCATCCTAGGGATGGCTGAAAATCTGTGCCTCGCTGTCATCGATCCGCAATGGAGTGAGGCGGTCACTTTCGTGATTCTGTTCTTGTTCATCCTGTTCCGCCCCGGTGGTGTGTACGGTCGTGCGGTTGTGTCTTAAAAGAGAACGAAACATGATTGCCTATCTTCAAAATATTGCCGTACTGTTTTGCATCAATGCGATTTTGGCTCTGACCCTGAATTTTATTATGGGTTATGCCGGTATTTTTTCGCTCGCACACGCCATCTTCTTTGGCGTAGGTGCTTACGCCACTGCATACATCGCCATGCACGCCTCCGATTCGTTGCTGCTTTGTATGGCCGCCTCGGCTGCCATTTCAGCGATATTGTCGATGGCGCTTGCGCTTCCAGCCTTGCGCGTGCGAGGTGAGTATTTTGTGGCTGCCTCGCTGGGCTTACAGGTGATTGGAGTCACCATTTTCTCCGAATGGAAATCCATCACAGGCGGCTTAGGAGGCATGATTGGCATCCCGCGGCCCAAACTTTGGGGTTACACCTTTAACGACGACACGGCGTTCTTAATGCTAGCCTTGGTCGTGCTTGGCATCGTGGTCGGGATCACCGCCCTATTGGTGCGCGGCAGCTTTGGCCGTAGCTTGATGGCGATTCGTGACAGCGAGTCAGCCGCCCAAACCTATGGCAAGCATGTCAACGCGGTCAAGACACTCTCAGTGGCGGTTGCTGCGGGCTTGGCTGGCGTCGCTGGTTCACTGTATGCGTTTTATATCAGCTTCATCAACGTCGAGAGCTTCATGCTCGAGACTTCGATTCTTTTAATGGCGATGGTGATTATTGGTGGTACAGGCACCTTGTTCGGACCGATTGTGGGCGCAGCGTTACTGATGTCTCTGCCCGCAGCGCTGACGTATTTGCCCTTTTTACCTCCAACTGAACTTGGCTCGATTCAGCAAATCATTTATGGCTTAGCCATGGTGCTGTTGATGATGTTTCGCCCAGGCGGCCTGGTGGGCGGTCGCAGCAAGGAGAAGTCAGCATGACGACAACGACTTCCGCGCAAGAGATCTTGCTGCAAATTCGAAATTTGAATAAAAACTTTGGTGGTCTGCAAGCGATTGACAACGTAACGCTTGACTTACCCGCCGGCGTCATCACAACGCTAGTCGGTCCAAACGGCGCCGGCAAGACGACCTTATTTAATTTAATTACGGGTCACCTGATACCAACGAGTGGCACGGTGCACTGGCTTGGCAAACCGCTCAAAGGCGTTGAACCCTGGCAGGTTGCCCGTCTAGGCATCGCACGGACCTTTCAAGATTTACGCCTGTACAGTCAAATGACGGTCGAAGAAAACGTCATGACAGTCATGGAGCGCAGCAGTTGGCTCTGGCAAGGTGGTCGCAAAGCTGCCGAGCAACGCGTCACTGAAATTCTGACTGAAACACAGCTACTCGAAAAGCGTCACGAACGCGCGGTTGATCTTGCCTACGCTGAACGAAAATTTTTGAGTCTTGCGCGGATTATGGCAAGTGAGGCCAAGCTCTGGCTGCTTGACGAGCCCGCTTCAGGTCTAGACCCTCGCTCTTTTGATCGCTTTGTGACCTTGTTGCGCGACTATGCGAAGCGTGGCATCACCATTTGCATCATTGAACATAATCTTGACATCGTCATTAAGCTTTCAGATCGCGTCGCATTTTTGGATCAAGGAAAGTTGCTTGCCCAAGGCAGCTCTGAAGATATCCTAAAAGATCCGCACCTGGCAGCCATCTATTTTGGAGAGCGCGCATGACCGCGGCTAATTTTCTTGAAGCCAAGAACCTGCGCGTAGGTTACGGTGGCAGACCTGTACTAGACAACTTTAGTGTCAGCTTGGGTTACAACGAAGTACTGTGTCTGATCGGTCATAACGGCGCCGGCAAATCGACCTTATTGAAGGCCTTGTTTGGCCTAGTGCCCTTAGCTGCAGGGACCATTACGCTTGAAGGTAGCGTCATCGCTAAGCCCGATCCACGCGGCATGAACGCCGCAAGTATCGCGATGGTTCCCGAAGGTCGAGGCGTATTCCCAGGCTTAACCGTCGCCGAGATCATGCGACTAGGCTTTTGGGCTAACGGCATCCCTGCAGGCGAACAGGCTGCACGGCTTGACTGGGTAATGAGCGTACTGCCCATGATCAAAAAGTTTTATACACAGCGTGCGGGCACACTCTCGGGCGGCCAGCAACAGATGGTGTCCTTGGGCCGCGCCTTGCTTGGTCAACCACGGTGCCTGCTGCTCGATGAGCCCTCAATCGGTCTGGCACCAAAACTTTTTCAAGATTTGGCGGGCCCCTTACGCGCCCTGCAGCAAGAACGCAAAATGTCGATTTTGATTGTTGAACAAAATATTCGCGAAGCACTCAAAATTTCAGACCGCGTGATCGTGATGAAATCAGGTGAACTCATTCGTGAAG
>JBIIWK010000255.1:0-4673 GCA_044338955.1 Burkholderiaceae bacterium | reverse complement strand
TACCTGACACTAATCAAACTGATCGCCCATACGAAATAAGCGATGGTGCTCACGGATTGCGTACCGATCGGTCATACCAGCAATGTAATCCGAAATCGCACGCGCTTGAACCGTTTTATCATCATGCCAGTAATCAGGCGGTAACAAACGCGGCTCTTGCACAAACGCACTAAATAATTCGCGCACGATCCGACGCGCCTTGTTCGTCATACGCATCACTTTGTAGTGGCGATACAAGTTCTCAAACAAGAATTTTTTAAGCGTATCGGCCTCGTGCCTGACGTCGCTTGAAAACGCGACCAGCGGGCCGCAGCGTCGTGCGGCTTGGGCGTCAGCGGGCTGAGCTTGGGCCAGCTTGGCCGACGTGGTCTGGGTCACATCGGTGATCAAGGTGTTGATCATGCTGCGAATGGTTTCTGCGACTAAACGTCGCGTTGCCAAGTCAGGCCAAGCCTGGGTAACCTGCGCATAATGTCGAGCAAAAATCGGTACCGTTTGCAATTGCTCAAGCGTCAGCAAACCCGAACGCAAACCATCATCAATATCATGGTTGTTATACGCGATTTCATCTGCCAGATTTGCCAGTTGCGCTTCAAGTGAGGGTTGCGTACGTTCAATAAAGCGCTGTCCAACATCGCCCAAACGCTTGGCGTGCGCGAGCGAACAATGTTTCAAAATACCTTCGCGTGTTTCAAAGCATAGGTTCAAGCCGTTAAAGGCTGCGTAACGCTCTTCAAGTTCATCTACCACCCGCAAGCTTTGCAGATTATGCTCAAACCCGCCAGCCTCTGGGGCAAACTCACGCATGCAGGCGTTGAGTTCATCTTGCCCTGCATGACCAAACGGGGTGTGTCCTAAATCGTGGGCGAGGGCAATCGCTTCAGTGAGATCTTCGCTTAAGCGCAAACTGCGCGCAATCACCCGCGCAATTTGCGCCACCTCAAGAGAGTGGGTCAGCCGTGTGCGAAAAAGATCGCCTTCATGGTTAATAAAAACTTGTGTCTTATATTCGAGTCGTCTGAAGGCGCCCGCGTGCACAATGCGATCGCGATCGCGTTGAAACTCGCTGCGATTAGCGGGGGCGGGCTCTTGATAGCGGCGGCCCTGGCTTGCTTCAGATTTAGACGCGTAAACAGCAAGTTCAATCATTGTGTGTTGTCCCATGTTGACGGCTCAGCCGCCAGTGCGAGCCGATTAAGTGTTCGCCGATCAGTGCCTAGTATCAGTGCCTAGTTGTACCCTACACATCTTTTCTTCGCATCAACTGAGCGGATGCAAGGTCATTGAGGTTCTTAACCAACCAAGCAAATAATCAAACAATCAAACAACCAAAGCTGAGCACTCAAGCGGTATTACGCAAAATCACCTTCGCGACTAAATCAGCGGGTGCGGCGCGACGAATCGTTTCGCCAATTTTTGGCATCAAAATAAAATTGATTTCGCCGGCTTCGGTTTTTTTGTCGCCACGCATCAGTTGCATCCAGTGGTCAACGCCACCAAGCCGTGGCCCTAGTATCGGGCAACCAATCGCGCGCACCAGGGCACGCACCCGTTGCACATCCGCCTGCGAAAAACCAAACAGCTCTGCCGATAAATCAGCCGCCATCACCAACCCACAGCCCACAGCTTCACCATGCAACCACTCGCCATAGCCCAGGCCCGCTTCAATCGCATGACCAAACGTATGACCCAAATTCAAGATCGCCCGCAACCCGGTTTCGCGTTCGTCTTTTGAAACGACCCAAGCTTTAAATTCGCACGAGCGGCGAATGGCTAGTGCTAAGAGTTCTGGATCGCGCGCACGCAAGCCTGCTACATTTTTTTCGCACCACTCAAAAAATTCTGGATCAAGAATCAAACCGTACTTAATCACTTCAGCTAAACCCGCAGACATTTCGCGATCGGGTAGCGTATTGAGCACCGTGGTATCAATCTCAACCGCAAGCGGTTGGTAAAACGCGCCGATCATGTTTTTACCGAGCGGATGATTCACAGCGGTTTTACCGCCAACAGACGAATCCACTTGAGCCAACAACGTTGTGGGCACTTGCACAAAGCGCACGCCGCGTTGATAGACCGCGGCAGCAAAGCCCGCCATGTCGCCAATCACGCCGCCGCCCAAGGCAACGATGACCGTACGCCGATCAAGTTGCGCGCCAAGCATGGCATCAAAAATCAGGTTCAGCGTTTCTAAGGTTTTATAGGCTTCGCCATCGGGCAAAATAACCGGTATCAAGCGCTTACCGGTTGTTGCCAGCACTTGGGTCACCCGCTCACCCATCAACGCCTGTACGGCAGGGTTAGTGATGAGTACGATCGAGGTCGCATCAGACGGGATCGTTTGAGCAAGGGATTCAAGGCGCCCGGGGGCGATACGAATCGGATAGTGCCCGCCTGGGGTCGCGACATCTACGGTGTGCATGGCTTGTTCTCTGGTGGATGACTGGCAGTAAAGTCTGCTCGCATATTTTCTGAAGAGTTCTCGGGCTGGCGCTGCGCGTGTTGGTCAATCGCCTTATTCATCTGTTTGAGGCGCTCGACGAGCTGCGCCACTAATTGCGCAACCGAGGTCGACCCCGTATCCATCACAATATCAGCCACCTCGCGATATAAGGGCTCGCGTAATTCAAGCAAGCTGCGCAGGGTGCCGCGGGGGTCTGCCGTGGCTAACAGGGGCCGATTGCGATCGCGGCTGGTGCGACGATACAGTTCATCGACACTCGCTCTAAGATAAATCACGACACCGCGGGTACGTAAGGCGTTGCGATTTTCTAGGGCCAGTACGGCACCACCGCCCGTGGCCATCACCAGACCTGGTCGCAGCGTGCAATCGTCTAGGACTTGGCACTCGCGCTTACGAAAACCTGTTTCGCCTTCGATTTCAAAAATAATCGGAATACGCACACCGCAACGCGCCTCGAGCTCGTGGTCAAGATCGAGAAACTCGCGCTGCAACGCTTTTGCCAGACTTTTACCAATCGTCGTTTTGCCAGCACCCATCATCCCTACCAAAAAGATCGGGATCTGGTTTGCATAGGCGCTCTGGGGCGCGGGCACAGCCGGTGCCGTACGCGTAAGATTTAGGTCGCCACTATCGTGCGGCTCGGGGGTCAACACGTTATTCATCACAGGATTATCCCATTGACCGCCGTACACCCCAAACTCACTCGGGCACCCCCCCAAAAATCACCGGTCTTGCCCCCCTAAACTATGAGGATTTGCGCGCATTCCGTTAAAATGGGCAGCAATGAGCAAATTCACCGACCAGCGCGACCACGACGAACCCGAAGAGCCTAAGCGGCGCGGCTCTTGGATCATTGGGTTTTTTCTTAAACTGACGATTTTGTCGGCAGGTTTAGCCCTGTGCGGCGCCCTGCTGTTTAGCATGGCCTTAGCACTGGCCTGGCCCAATGTGCCTGAACTGACGGCCATGACAGACTACCGGCCGCGCGTGCCACTGCGCATCTTCACCGCCGACAAAGTCATGATCGGCGAGTTTGGCGAAGAACGCCGCAACGTCCTGCGTTTTAACGAAATCCCTGATGTGATGAAATCAGCCGTACTGTCGGCTGAAGATGACCGCTTTTATCAACACGGCGGCGTCGACTGGGTAGGCGTTGTACGTGCCGGCCTGACCAACCTGATTTCAATGCAAAAATCGCAAGGCGCCAGCACGATCACGATGCAGGTTGCCCGTAATTTTTACCTTTCGTCTGAAAAAACCTATTCGCGCAAGTTTTATGAGCTGTTGCTCACGTTCAAGATTGAAGCCAATCTCAGCAAAGACCAGATTCTTGAGCTCTATCTCAATCAAATTTATTTGGGTAATCGGGCGTATGGGTTTGCTGCCGCCTCTCGCACCTATTTAGGCAAATCACTCTCTGAAATCACGCCGGCAGATGCCGCTTTACTCGCCGGCATCCCCAAGGCGCCGTCGCGTTTTAATCCGATCGCCAATAAGCCCCGCGCCGTGCTGCGCCAGCGTTACGTGCTGGGTCGTATGCATTCATTGGGGTATCTCACCGATGCCGAATACAAAAAGGCGCTTGATCAGCCGGTCATCATCAAATCAGCCGAAGGCACGCCCGCCGGTGGGTTTTCAATACACGGCGAATACGTCTCCGAACTCGCACGGCAGTTGATGATTAGTGTGTATCCCGATAACGTGTACTCGCGCGGGTTAAATGTCTACACCACGATTCAATCAAAAGATCAGCAATGGGCCTACACGTCATTGCGCGAGGGTGTGCTCGATTACACCCGCCGGGCACCGTACCCAGGCCCCGAAGCTCAGTTAACGATGCCTGCCGGCATTGAAAATGTTCCGGCAAAGCTAGATGAATTTTTAGATGGGGTGTTTGACAAGCACCCTGATCGCACCGAAATGCTGATTGGCGTGGTGCTCTCGGTCAAGCCCGACGAAGTCAGGGTCGCCCGCAGCTCAACCGACATCGTTACGATTAAAGATAAAAAAGCACTCAGTGTCATCGCGCGGGCGTTAAATCCCAAGGCGCCTAACGACTTGCGCCTGCAACGCGGCTCGGTCGTTTACCTGCACAAAGCTGCCGACTACTGGGAAATCCTGAACCTGCCCACGGTGCAATCTGCCTTTGTCTCGATGATTCCGCAAGATGGCGCCATCCGCGCCATGGTCGGGGGTTTTGACTTCTATC
>JBIIWK010000254.1:0-4689 GCA_044338955.1 Burkholderiaceae bacterium | reverse complement strand
TTGGTGGTTCGCATGAAAGGTACCAACGAAGAGTTGGGCAAGAAAATGCTAGCCGATTCGGGTCTGCCTATTATCAGCGCCGACACAATGGCTGATGCCGCAACCCGCGTTGTCGCGGCGGCTAAATAATTCTGCCAGGGATACTGATATGTCGATTCTGATTAACAAAGATACAAAAGTTATTACTCAGGGTATTACCGGTAAAACAGGTCAATACCATACGCGTACCTCTCGTGCCTACGCCAATGGCGAAGCGGCTTTTGTGGCCGGTGTGCATCCTAAAAAAGCGGGCGAAAACTTCGAAGGTATTCCGATTTTTGCCTCGGTCAAAGACGCGAAGGCAGAGACGGGCGCAAATGTGTCGGTGATCTATGTGCCGCCTGCGGGTGCAGCCGCCGCGATCTGGGAAGGCATTGAAGCCGAACTCGATTTGGTCATCTGCATCACCGAAGGCATCCCTGTCCGTGACTTGCTTGAGATCAAGTACCGCATGGCAAAAATGAACAGCAAAACGCTGTTGTTAGGCCCCAATTGCCCCGGTTTAATTACGCCTGACGAAATCAAGATCGGCATCATGCCCGGTCATATTCATCGTAAAGGCCGTGTGGGCATCGTGAGCCGTTCGGGTACCCTGACCTACGAAGCTGTGGCACAAGTCACTGAGCTCGGTTTAGGGCAGTCTAGTGCGGTTGGTATCGGTGGCGACCCAATCAATGGCTTGAAGCACATTGATGTGCTCAAGTTGTTTAACGATGACCCTGACACCGATGCTGTCATCATGATCGGCGAAATCGGTGGCCCCGATGAAGTCAACGCAGCCTTGTGGGCAAAAGAGCACATGAAAAAGCCGATGGTTGGCTTTATCGCTGGCGTGACCGCACCAGCTGGCAAACGTATGGGGCACGCGGGCGCACTGATTTCTGGCGGGGCCGACACGGCTGACGCTAAGCTTGAGATCATGGAAGCTTGCGGTATCCGCACAACCAAAAATCCTTCTGAGATGGGCAAGTTGCTGAAATCAGTTCTCTAGATTTCAAGGTTTACACGACGACGCTCCGGCCTGCTTTGACAGCAGGTCGGTTTTTTTTTGCTGTCCGTGTTCAAATTGAGTTGTTCGAACTTTCTTGGATGCCATCTATGACAACGCCACAACCCTTGCCGCCGCAACGCGGCCAAACAATTTTGCAACGTTTGATGTTGCTCGCCGTCATCGGAATTGTTGTCAGCGTGATTTTTCACTATCTCCGTTAAAGGTTTGTTTCGAGTGATCCCTCGCCATTTAACGATCGCCACGCGCGCTAGCAGACTTGCGCTTTGGCAGGCTGAGCATGTGCAGGCTCGGTTGCACCTCTTGTATCCAGAGATGCAAGTCGATTTATTAAAATTAAGTACCCGTGGTGATGAGATTTTGGATCGCAGCCTTTCAAAGGTGGGCGGTAAAGGCCTGTTTGTTAAAGAGCTTGAAAATGCGCTACTCGATGGTCGAGCCGATCTTGCGGTGCACTCGCTTAAAGACATGCCGGTTGACATGCCAGCTCCTTTTGAGCTGTCAACGATCTTGGCACGTGCTGATTGCAGAGACGCCTTTGTGTCAAACCATTTTGCGACGCTGGCCGACTTACCCGAGGGGGCCGTAGTCGGCACCTCAAGCTTGCGGCGCGAGGCGCAGTTGCGCGCTCGGTTTCCGCAGCTCAAGATCGAGCCTTTGCGTGGTAACTTGGATACCCGCCTGGCCAAGCTAGATGCAGGCGGCTATTCTGGGATCATTTTGGCCGCCGCTGGTCTTGAACGACTTGGGTTGGGGCAAAGGATTCGTCATTGCCTTGCTGTCGAAGACTCATTGCCTGCTGCTGGGCAAGGTGCGTTGGGCATTGAGATTTTAAAGCGACGTTCTGATTTGCTTGAAATTCTGGCACCACTTTCTTGTCACGAAACCACCGCCTGTGCGTTAGCCGAGCGCGCTGTGTCTCGCGCCTTGGGAGGCTCTTGCCAGGTGCCTTTGGCGGCCTACGCTTCTATCCAAGGGCAGCAGTTGACGATTCGAGCCCTGGTCGCCACCCCCGATGGTAAAACCATTTACAGAGCTCGGGCGGGCGGCCTGGCGCCAGAAGCCTTAAGTCTGGGCTTGCAGGTGGCTCAAGATTTGCGTGAGCAGGGCGCGTCGGTCATTTTGGCGAATCTGGCCGCGACGAACGAACCCGGCACCCCTTAAAGGTCATGACACGCGCGCATGCCACTGCGATTTTGACTCGACCGGCCGGGCGCAACACAGCACTTGTGCGGGCCCTGGGTCAACGGGGTTGGCCTGTGCTCGAATGCCCAGCGCTCGAGATTCAATCGGTTCCATTGCTGTCTGCACGCGTATTGCCTCGCCCAGAAGCGTTTGACTTGGTGGTCTTTGTCAGTCGGGCGGCGGTAGCGGGTTACAAACGGCAACTCCCCGAAAATTTTGTGTGGCCTCGTCAAGTTCAGACCGCGTGTATGGGGCCTGTCACGGCAGGGGCGGTGCAGCGCGCTTTCGGTGCGGATTTGGCGGTGTTACATCCAGAGGGGGCCGCCTCGCAAGACTCCGAGGCGCTTTGGCCACTCATTCTTGCTGAACCCGCTTTGCCGGGTCGCGTCTTGATTTTGCGGGGGCAAGACGGACGTGAGTGGCTCAGCGAGAAACTCGCAGCCATGGGCATTGCCGTAACGGTGCAACAAACCTATCAGCGCGAGATCGCGTCATGGCCAGAGCCGCTGTGTCTATCGCTGCGCGCGCAAGCGGCTGCAGAGGGGCAGGCGGTTTGGTTGTTGACTAGCGGTCATGGTATCGAAGCCATTGTGCAAAAGCTGGCTGAACTGAAGCTTCTGCCATGGTTCGAACGGTCTGCTTTTATCTTCACGCACGAGCGCCTGCGACCGGTTCTTGGCAAAGCCCTTGGCCGCGAGTTCGGGCAGCTTTGTCACGCTGTGGCAAGCCCCGAGGATGAAGCCATTGTGTTGTGTTTTGATCAAATTGTTAGCCAGCTTACACAGACTTAATGCATTGAAAATGCACGTTTAAGCGGGGCAACGACTACAATACACGCATGACAGAATCCAACTCTTCGCCCCAGCCGTCAGCCCAAGCCGAGCAGGCCAAGCCAGTGTCGGCCTCTGCTAGCACCGCTCCTGAGTACGCCTCACGGTTTCGGCGCAAAAAGACAGGCCCCTCATGGTCGGTCACGTTGATGCTCGTTTTTTTATTGCTTGCCGTAATGATTGCAGCCTGGGCCTGGTTTGCGCAAAAGCGTTTTGATCGCACTGGGCGCGAAGTCGCCACCCAGGTGCAGGATTTTACGGCTCAGTTAATTGAAACCAAACGTGAAGCCAAACTGGCACTCAACCTCGTTGAGGGGCAGGCCAAACTTATCGTTGACCTTCAGCAGTCACTCGCCGAAGCAAAAGGTCAGTATGAAGGGCTCGAAGAGGCATGGGCCAGCTTCAATAAAGGCATGGAAGACTCAATGCTTGCAAACGACATCGATCGCCTAGTGACCTTGGCCAGTCAGCAATTGCGTTTGGCTAGCAATGTCAATAATGCAGTGATGGCGCTTGAAACCGCGTTATCAACGCTGGTGCGTGCTGATCGGCCGCGTTTTGCCGCGGTGCGACGGGCTATCAGTGCAGACCTTGATCGTTTGCGCTCGGTGCCGCTGATTGACGTCAGCGCGCTTTCAGTGCGACTTGAAACCCTGGCCACCTTAATCGGTCGCGCACCTTTGTTGGTGCCTGATGCCACAGTGCCTAAAGTTGCAGCGATTAGTGTTGCGGCCCTGCCGCTCGGCACCATTCCCTCTGATACAGCACAACGAGATGCGGCGCAGCCCAGTGCAGCGCAAACGGGCGCCGTCACTCCTGCTGCAACGATGCAAGCGGGCGCGCCGGCTACTGCGACGGCGGCAGCCCCTACAAACGAGGTTTGGTGGGATAGCGCGTGGCGGAAGACCGTTGTATGGTCTAAAGCGGTGGCGGTCTTCGCAGCCAAAGAGTTAGCAAGTGTGGTGAGCATTCAGCGCGTGACAGATGCCAACGCGTTACTGATGTCACCCGAACAAGGTACGCAGCTGCGCGCAAACTTACGCACCAGAGTGTTGACGGCGCAGATGGCATTACTCATGCATCAGCCCTCAGTCTGGCGCGCCGAAATCGCGAGTATCGAGGCTTCGTTGGCTGCCCGTTACGACCCTAAAGCGGTCGATACGGTAGCAGCGCTTCGCTTGGTACGTGAGCTTGCCACTGTACCGGTCTCTGCGGCGTTGCCTGACATGAGCGATAGCATTGCAGCTCTCGAGGCCGTGCGTTTGCAAGAGCCCAATAATAAAAGCGAGAATTAAGTATGCGGACTTGGTTCTGGACGCTGCTTTTAACCACGGTTGCCGTGGTGCTGGCCGTTGCGCTACGCGAAAATACGGGTCAAGTCTTGATCATGTTAAACACTTGGCGCATTCAGGTGTCGTTTGCATTTGCCGTGTTGGTGCTGGTTGCTAGTTTCGTTTTTCTGTACGTTGCGTTACGTGCGCTATCTTGGTTTACCAGTATCCCCATGCGGGTGCGCGCTTGGCATGGTCGCAGACAGGTACGGCGTGATCACGAATTACTTGAGCAAGGCTGGACTGAACTGCTTGAAGGGCGCTACTCAAACGCCGAAAAAGATCTCACCAAACT
>JBIIWK010000253.1:0-4735 GCA_044338955.1 Burkholderiaceae bacterium | reverse complement strand
GCCAAACATACTGGTGTTGAGTGGTTTCAACGCTTAGGCGAGTCTGTCACCATCGTGATTGGTTTAATCTTTGTGATTTGCGTACTGGCCTTTAGGCGTGGCTTGGTGGGTGAACTCAATGCTTGGCTTGAAAAGCGTAAAGGTCAGTCGAAGCCAGCCTAACTCTGGTTGCCCTTTGCTGAACTGCTGTGCGAGGTTTACTTGCCATCGCACAGGCGCCGGCAGCCACGGGCACCACTGCTGTTAGCACCAAAGTCGAGATGCAATGGCTAGGGCAGGCAGGCGCTCGTATTGTGTCCCCTGGCGACCAGCTGATTGTGGTCGATCCTTGGATCAAAGGTGGCCCTAAAGCACCCGCCACCTACAAGGCTGATCTGGTCTTGATTCCAATCGCTGGCAACTTCACCATGGATCCTGAGGCTGCTGCGTTTGCGTTGAATACGTGGACCAAACCCAAGATGGTGATCCCAATGCATTACAACTCGAATCCTCTGATGCCAGGTACGTTGGCTGAGTTTCAGGCTGCGATGAAGGGTAGTTCGGTCAAGATATTTCCGATGACTGAAGGGCAGACGTTGTCGTTTTAATGTCGGCTGAGGTTTTTATAAAGGCTGTGGTTTCTTAAAGTTACTGGGCTGGAGCGCAGAGCGCCCCAGCCCAGTGTTGCCACGCCTCTACCGATAGCGACAAGACTGATCGAAAGGAATATGGCAATTCAGTTGCATCGCCCATACTCTAAATCAACCACCGCCATAGAAATCGAATATTCACCAAATACTCGATGGCGTGAACCTGCTGTGCCGCGTCACAGCATAGCCTTCACAACCTTATGCTAGGAGCAACAGATGAACATAAAAGAACATTGGGTCGCTTACTGTTCGGGTAACCCCCGCGAGTCGACTGAAGATGACTGGAACAATTTTGTAGTTGACACCTTTTTGAGTTGGCGCGAGCGGCAACTCAAATTTGATCCGAATACATCTCAGCACCCTGAGAAATCACATACCGATTGCGCCGAAGCGCTTTGCGGTTTTACCCAGTTTATTGAGGGTACAGATACTTATCAGGAACTTATAGACTTTGAGCCGTTGCGTCACGATCCTTGACGGAGGGGTCGACAATTTGTCGCACTGTTCACTCGCTGTCATGACCCTGTCATATGGAAGGATGAAGATACCTTTCAATGAACAAAACTATTGATTTCATTTACTTCAATGCGGGCGGCGGCCACCGCGCTACGGCGCTGGCCTTACAGCAGGCGATTGAATTTGAACGGCGCCCCTGGAATGTGCGTCTGGTGAATCTATTTGAAGTGTTAGACCCGAAGGCCAACTTTAACAAAGTGATGGGCTGCGCGCCGGAGGATCTTTATAACTTTAGACTGCGCCATGGCCTCACGCTCGGGCTTTCGACCGAACTCAAATTGTTTCAAGCGATGATCAAGATGGGGCATAGCGCCATGGTGCGCAAGCTTGAGCAGCACTGGCGCGACACCAAGCCCGATCATGTCGTTTCGTTAGTCCCAAATTTCAATAAAGCGCTCTATGAAAGCGTCACAAGCGCCCTGCCCACAGTGCCCTTTGTGACAGTACTCACGGACATGGCGGATTATCCCCCGCATTTTTGGATAGAACCCAATCAAGCTCAGCATCTTGTCTGTGGTACGTCACACGCCGCCGAACAAGCACGTGCGGCCGGCTATTCTGACGAGCAAATCTCATTGACCTCTGGGATGATCTTACGGCCTGCCTTTTATGAGCAACCTGAGATTGATCACGAGACAGAGTGCCTCGAACTCGGGCTCGATCCAGAAAAGCCGACAGGGATTGTGATGTTCGGGGGGCATGGTTCGACCGACATGCTTCGCATTGCGAAAGCGCTACCTGACATTCAGCTTATTTTGTTATGTGGCATGAATGCCGCTTTAAATAAAAAAATCTCTGTACTCAAACCCACTGCACGGCACGTGGTGATCGGCTTTACACAAAAAATCAATCACTACATGAAGCTGGGTGATTTTTTTATTGGAAAGCCAGGGCCCAGCAGCCTAAGTGAAGCCGTGCACATGGGCTTGCCTGTAATTACCTTTGGTAACGCCTGGACCATGCCTCAAGAACGTTACAACACGAACTGGGTACGCGAACAAGGCGTAGGCTTAGTCATACCCTCATTGCGAGCCATTCGAAAAGGCGTGTTGGCCTTGCTAGAGAACTTACCCGTTTATAAAGAAACCGTCTCACGTATCGAAAACCGTGCCGTGTTTGAGGTGACTGACATTTTGGCGAAACTCATGTCACGCGCGGATACTGAGAGAGCCGCGGTTGCCCTGCGCGAATGCAACTAATTGTCGAGACAAGCACGCGACGACCTCATTGACCTGACGGTGACACGTGTTGATCGCGAACAACACCTCAATCGCTACGCTGACAGTACAAGAGCATAGCCACTACGCCGACACAGCAAGGGCGTAGTCACTACGCTGACACAGCAAGGTCTTCTTGCTCATCGAGTGTTTCGCTGGTTCGGTAGGGCCAGTGTACGACCTTCAATACGCCTTCTGTGGTTTCAACGATTGCTGAAAGGCTTTCAACCCAATCGCCATCGTTGCAGTACAAAATGCCGTCGATGTCGCGAATCTCGGCCTTGTGAATATGCCCGCACAGAACGCCATCGTAGCCGCGTCGTCTTGCTTCGTCGGTCACGATATGTTCAAACTTTGTAATAAACGATACTGCGTTTTTAACTTTATATTTTAGATATTGTGACAGTGACCAATACGACATACCCATTTTGTGACGAAAGTGATTGAACCAGTTGTTTAGTCTGAGAATCACTGTGTACATGCTGTCGCCTAAATAGGCTAGCCATTTTGCATGCAGAATGATGCCGTCAAATAAATCACCGTGGGTCACCCAAATTCGCCGCCCATCTAACAGCGTGTGGGTGGCTTCGTCGACAATCTTAATGTCACCAAACGCCATCCCTAAAAACTGCCTGATCACTTCGTCGTGATTACCGGCTATGTAGGTAACATGCGTGCCTTTACGCGCTTTACGAAGTATTTTCTGGATCACATCGTTGTGGCTTTGACGCCAGTACCAACCTTTCTTAAGTTGCCACCCATCGATGATGTCGCCCACCAGATAAAGCTGATCCGATTCATTCCACTTCAGAAAATCAAGTAGATACTCTGCTTTACAACCGGGTGTGCCAAGGTGAATATCCGAAATCCATATCGCGCGGTGACGTTGTGGCCGTTGTTCTGGAACATCAAATTCAGCTGGTTTCATGGCTAGATATTTTGCTCCATTCGTTTGACACTTTGATGGCTAGCGCATGACAAGATAGTGACAGCTGGTTCAAGCGGCACCGATCAATGGGCACTGCTCAAGCAGCACAAAATCGGCACCTGGAGTGGGCTCAGCAAAAATAGCCAGAGAGTCAAATACGCATAAGGGCAAGTGATCAAAATGTTGATACGCAGCCTGTGTCAAAGCACTCACTTCTTGTGGAGAAGCCTTTGCAAGTGAACCTGTCAATGAGCAATGAAAGCGAAAGCGATCAAGCACATAAGGATAGCCCCAGCGCAACAGCAGTGCATCTTCGTGCGATGACAAGCCAGCGCTTCTGCGTCGGATCAGTTCTTCTGGCCCAAGCGGTTCAGCATAGTCATTCAATTGCGTCACGCACTGCTGTTCAAGCAAAGTAATCTGCGACACATCACGCTCAGGCACCAGCGCCAAGAATTGCTCTAACAGCGTCACACGCAAACGCGGCAGTACAAAGGGTTTCAGGTGTTGGCACAAAGCGCTGACGTGACGAATCAAGTCACTCGGTTGATATTCGTTTGCCAGCACAAAGGGCGCGCGCATGGTGGCATGAAAACCATAACGTCGCGGATGCTCTGTGAATTCTGCGAATCGTTTAGGCGAGACCTCAGCAATCAAAGGCTGAGCACTGAACTGTTGGCTAACAGCGCAGCGCCCAAGCCACTGGCTTGCATGCGCCCACCATTGCTGCTCAATATTCGGTACAAAGTACACCGCGTAACGGTACGCTCGCGAAGGTGTGGGGGTTGGCGTCTGTATCACTGCTGTCAAATCACTGATTGTCATAAAACGTTTACATCCGCGTCATCAAAACTAAATATTGACCGCTTAAGCTTAATCACTTGACAAACTCAAACAGCGATCGCGATGCGATTCTGTATTTGGAAAGTAACAAGTGAATGTTTCAACCGTCTGACAGTCGCCTTTCTACAACACACACTGCACGGGCGCAGTGGCTTGCCTTGCTATCGCGCGCGCCGCTTCCCCTGCTCGAAGAAGTGCTGCGACCACATGTTCAAGTCACTCCGCATTGGTTACGCAAACCTGAAACTGGGCTCATGATGGTCGAAGCCCGGGCAGGTGGTAGCGGCGAGCGCTTTAATTTAGGCGAGATGACCGTGACACGCTGTGCCTTACGCCTGTCCAACGACCCCCTTCACCGTCACGTAGGTGTCGCCTACGTTGTTGGCCGCTCACATCGCCATGCCTACCTAGCCGCGGTCGCAGACGCCTTATTGCTTGATGACTCTGCACGCGCTGAGATTGAACACTCCCTTCTCACCCCGGTTAGAGAACTTCTTGCTGCAAATAAAAACATTCGTCAAGAACGCGCAAACACAAGCAAGGTTGATTTCTTTACGGTAGCGCGTGAAAGTGGGTCGGATGACAACGACGAGGAGCAGTCG
>JBIIWK010000252.1:0-4799 GCA_044338955.1 Burkholderiaceae bacterium | reverse complement strand
AGTTCACGCGGCCTCGGTGACAACGTTGTCGCAAGCCACGCAGCGCTTGCAGCAATCGGTCTTGGCGCGACTGGGTGACTATCCAATGGCACCTAGCCAGATTGATTCTGCCTTAAGCAACGCCGTTTTAACAGGCGGCATCAGCGCGACCAACCCCTCGGGGTTGCCCACGGCAAACATGAGTTCAAATCCTGCGGTCAATCCGAATGCCGTGAACGTCACGAATGCTGCAGTGGCGGACGGCAGAGCTTGGGGTGAGATTGCGTATCAACGCGGAGATCGTGCGAGCAACAGTGGTGGTAACGGCTACAACAACAATCTGTACCAAGTCGTGCTGGGCGCCGATACCTATGCAGACGCTAAGCCTGGCTTAAAACTTGGGGCCGGTTTGGCTTTGTCCAACACCACTGTGGGCGTCACCGATGGCAACAGCACCATTCAACAGGGCTCGCTGTTTGTCTACGGCAAGATGCCAATCACAGACGCATATGTCATTGATGGCATGGCAAGCGTAGGCTTAAGCTCAACTAACCTATCACGCAACGACCCAACGAGTTTAACAAGCGGCTTTAGCAGTAAATCGGTAATGGGTAACGATGCGATTGTGAGCGTGGGTATCAGTCGACCGTTTGAATACGGCGAGGTGCGCGTCACACCTTATGCACGAGTGACCTATCAATACGTCGGGCAAGTATCGTACGACGAAGGCAGCAGTGCTGCCGCACTGAGCATCGCAAGCTTTAGCGGCAGTGCCGTACGCGGTGTGATTGGAGTGGCAGCAGGGTCTTCGAACAAAGACTCTCTGAAAGATGACTACACCTATCGTGCCAATATTGCAGTGGGTGCTGACACCGCAGGTTTACTGAACCCAACGCTGCACACCACGCTCGGAGGTTTCTCCAGCAACGTCACCACAGCAACGGCGGGTTCGGCCTTTTTGCAAGTAGGCCTGTATGGCACAGTTAAAATTGCTGAAAGTGCCTACGTCTATGCTGGCGTTTCAACCGAGGTGAGAACGGGGCAGACTCTATATGGTGGCAGTTTTGGTTTGCGATTGGCGTTTTAGCTACCTTTAGTCAATCGTAATCCTCACCCCATCTACCGTCAGCAAATCAGCCAACTTTTGCGTTTCATCCTTTAAAAACTGTCTGAACTCTTCTTGTGTATACGGCTGCACCACTAACCCTGTTCGCGCAATCGCCTGCTTAACGGCTGGGTCTGCAACGGCTTGCTTCAACGCCTCGTGCAACTGCTTTTGCACAGACTGCTCAACACCTTGTTGTGTCAAAAACCCGTACCACGTCCCAAACACCATATCGAGGCCTAACTCTTTAAGCGTTGGTACCTCCGGCGCATCCGGATGACGTTCTGCAACCGCAATAGCAATGGCCTTGAGTCGACCTGCTTTCACGTTCACCATACCGGTCGGGATATCAAAGATCCCCATCAGTTGACTCCCGAATAAATCGTTCAAGGCAGGCCCCATCCCTTTGTAAGGGACATGTGTGATTAAGTAAGGTTTAAGCCCCTGCTGCAAGAATGGTTTACAGTAAGGGATACGAATGACCGTCATTCTCAGGCTTTGATTCACAATGACCCTAAAACGTCCGCTACAAATTGCCCTGCTCGGCTGTGTGCTGTTGGCCGGCTTTATAGGTTTTCGGGCTTGGCAAGGGCCGCTTGTGCCAGCCTATCAGCTCAAAACCATCGATCTCACGCAAAATGTGGTCGCAACGGGGAGAATCGTTTCGACCTCGCGGGTGCAGGTCAACACTGAGATCGCGGGGGTTGTGCTTGAGCGTCGCGTCAAAGAAGGCGATCGCGTCAATGCGGGCGATATTCTGATTGTGTTGCGCGCTGACGATCTAGCTGCAAAAGCGCAAGAAGCACAAGCCAGCCTTGAGCAACTTCAGCGCGCTCGTCGGCCACTGGCGCTTGCTGCACTGAGACAAGCTGAAGCGCAGTTTGCGCAGACCCAGCGTGAAGTGAAACGACGCCGCGATCTTTTTAAAGCCGACTCGATTTCGCGCGAAGTGCGCGAACAGGCCGAGAATCAAGAAAACACTGCCAAAGAAGCGCTTGAACAAGCGCGCTTACTGGTCGCCTCGCTTGAGCCAGGCGCTTCAGAAGAAAATGTTTTACGCGAACGCCTTGCTGCCGCACGCGCTTTGCTAGAAAAAACAATCATTCGCGCACAAGTCGCGGGCACGATCCTCACGCGCAATGTCGAGCCAGGCGACGCGGTTCAACCCGTAGGCAAGGCCTTGCTTGAAATTGCACGAGCTGGCGATACCGAAATCTTGATCCCACTCGATGAACGCAATATCGGCAACATCGCACTCGGGCAAGTCGGTGTGTGTATCGCTGACGCCTATCCAAATCGTCCGTTCAACGCCCGCGTCAACTTTATCTCGCCCACGGTTGATCCGCAGCGCGGCACCGTCGACATCCGCTTAAAAATTGACCCAGTGCCAGAAGGTCTCAAACATGACATGACACTTTCGGTAGATATCGTGACCGCCGAGCGTTCAAACACGCTAGTGATCCCCAATGACGCATTGCTCTCGGTGACCGGTTCTCAGGCACAAGTGCTCGCGGTGCAAAGCGGCAAAGTCGTGCGCACGACTGTAGAACTTGGCCTCAAGGGCTTAGCGCTGACTGAAATCAAACAAGGCTTAAAAGCAGATGACTGGGTACTGTTAGCGGCAAGCGCCAAAGAAGGAGCAAGGGTTCGCCTAGCGCCCCAACCTATTCCCGCACATACCCAAGGCCTGTCGTCGCGCAAAGAAACACCCGTCAAGTTCAACTAACAATGTGGATTGAATCAACCATTGCAGTGAAGTTTATGCGTCAGGGGAGAACGCAAACGGCGTTGATTATGGTGGGGATTTCAGTCGGTGTCGCGGTGATTGTCTTTATTACTGCGTTGATCCTTGGCCTGCAAAGCAACATCATCGCTCGTACGCTAGGCACGCAGTCGCACATCCGTGTTCAACCCCCCGATGAAAAAAACATCATCACCCCTAGCCGCGAAGGCAGCGTAGCCTTAGTGACAGAAGATAAGCGCGCGCAACGACTACGCTCAATTCTGAACTGGCAAGACGTACGCGACACTCTCGACACGTTGCCTGAAATCAAAGCGGTATCGCCAGTCGTTTCAGGCCCAGCCTTTGCACGTAAAGGCGAAGTCTTCAAATCGATTTCAATTCTTGGGATCGATCCGCCTCGCTACGAAAAAATCATCCCCATCAGCACGGATATTATTTCTGGCAAGTTCAAAGTCGGGGCTGGCGATGCTGTGATCGGAAAAATTCTCGCCGATGATCTGGGTTTGCGGGCCGGCAATAAATTACGCATCGAATCCGGTGATGGACGCGCAGCGGTCGTCACCATCGCCGGTATTTTTGAGATAGGCGTACGGGATCTCGATGCACGCTTTGTTTACGTCGATCTCAAGCAAGCGCAA
This sequence comes from Burkholderiaceae bacterium, assembly GCA_044338955.1. Classification (GTDB taxonomy): domain Bacteria; phylum Pseudomonadota; class Gammaproteobacteria; order Burkholderiales; family Burkholderiaceae_B; genus Zwartia. The sequence goes on along the minus strand of JBIIWK010000252.1, from coordinate 1,333 downwards.
TCTTTGCTGGGGCTCTACGGTGGTATCAATCTGATTGATCTGACGGTACAAGATCTGTTCGCTGCAGAAGCGACGGCAAACAGAATATCGCGCCTCACTGGGCTAAAAGCCGAAAGTTGGATGCAGACCAATGCACAACTCGTGAATGCGCTCGCCTCGCAAAGCCTGTCGACCTCAATTATTACTTTTTTTGTGGCCTTATCGGTCGCCTTCGGTATCGCCAGTGTGTTGGCGATTAGCGTCACTCAACGCACCCGCGAGATCGGGATCTTACGAGCGATGGGCATCCGTCGTTCGCAAATATTGCAAGTTTTTTTGCTTCAAGGCGGGATACTGGGCCTGATTGGCTCGGCCGTGGGCGCGAGCTTTGGCTATGCACTGGTGATGGTCTTTAATCAATTTGGACCTAAGCTGTTTTATATCGAAGTGCCTTCGTACTTAATCGGCGGCGCAACGGCTGTTGCCACGGTGGTGGGCATACTTGCAGCGCTGGCGCCTGCTTGGCGAGCCTCACGTCTGGATCCTGTTCAGGCGATTCGTTATGTCTGACGCAACTGCACCCGTCTTGTCGTTGGTCGACGTTCGTAAGTCGTATAACATCGGCTCGCCCAACGAAGTTGAAATTTTGCATGGCATCAATCTTACCGTGCAAGAGCGTGATTTTTCGGCCTTGGTGGGGCCCTCGGGCTCAGGCAAAAGCACCTTGCTCAATATCATCGGGCTACTCGATCAACCGACCTCAGGTGAGCTATACATTTTAGGTCAGCCCACCCGCGAGATGGAAGACGAAGCACGTACCGCGCTACGCGGCAACACCATCGGTTTTGTCTTTCAGTTTCATCATTTAATCCAGGCCTTTACTGCGCTAGAAAATGTTTTGATGCCGCTCATGATCAAAGGTGGAAAACCAAAACCTGAGTTTGTCGAACGTGCAAAAAACTTATTAAGCGAAGTCGGGTTAGGCGACCATATCAATAAAAAACCCGATGAGTTATCGGGAGGCCAGCAACAACGCGTTGCCATTGCACGCGCGTTAATCACGCGCCCTGCTCTGCTGCTGGCCGATGAACCAACTGGCAACCTCGATACGAAAACAGCAGCTGAGATTTTTGCGTTGTTTAGAAAATTCAATCAGCAGTTTGGCTGTGCGGTGTTGCTCGTGACGCACGACGCTCGACTATCAACCACGTGCGATCGCACGATCACACTGGTTGATGGGCAAACGGTTTGAGACTGGTCCTACGCGTTAGTCTATAGAACTGAACAAGTGACCGACAAATAACCGTCTGGCTATGCAGGTTTGAATTCAACAGAAAAAAACTTCAACAACCAC
>JBIIWK010000036.1:0-15803 GCA_044338955.1 Burkholderiaceae bacterium | reverse complement strand
CTGGCACTGTTAGGGATGGATCTTTTGCCAGCCCTGCGTGCGCCGCTCGCGCGCCATTTGTTGCAAGGGCTGAGGCTCTAGCCACTCCCCACTCAAACTACAAGCGATCAATTTATAGCCTCGCACCGCTCAAACCAAAAACGCTCAGGCTGCAAGCGTTGCCGGACTCAGCCAGCTGCCCCAACCTCATCAAGGCCCTGCATCAGGCCTTGAGCAAGCCCGAAGCGTTACAATTTGCCCATGAATATCGGCCCTTGGTCTCTCACGAACAACGTTTTTGTCGCCCCGATGGCGGGGGTGACCGATCGGCCGTTTCGGCAATTATGCAAGCGCCTCGGGGCAGGCTACGCCGTGTCTGAAATGGCGGCTAGCAATCCTCAGTTATGGCAAACCGTCAAGTCGTCGCGCCGTCTGAATCACGACGGCGAAAACGAGCCGGTGGCAGTGCAAATCGCCGGCGCCGATCCACAAATGATGGCGCAAGCCGCCGTGTTTAATATCGGTAAGGGTGCCCGCGTCATTGACATCAATATGGGCTGCCCGGTCAAAAAAGTGTGCAACGTCGCCTCAGGCTCGGCACTGTTGCGCCACGAAGACCTTGTGGCCCGCATTCTTGAGGCGGTTGTGAAGGCCTGTACGCCTTTGGGCATACCCGTCACGCTTAAAACGCGTACGGGCTGGGATCGCGAGCATCGCAATGCGCTTCGGATTGCGCATCTGGCACAAGACACTGGTATTGCCGCGCTCACGCTGCATGGCCGTACCCGCGCAGATATGTACCTGGGCGAAGCCGAATACGACACCATCCGAGAAGTCAAAGCCAGTATTTCGATACCGGTGGTGGCCAACGGCGACATCGATAGCCCACAAAAAGCCCGCAGCGTACTCGCTTACACAGGTGCCGATGCGGTCATGATTGGCCGTGCAGCACAGGGGCGCCCCTGGATCTTCAGAGAAATTGATTATTTTCTGCGTACAGGTCAAACACTCGCGCCCCCGACTTGGATAGAAATGCGAGATTTATTACTGCATCATCTGTCGGATCACTATCAGTTTTATGGCGAGAGCGTCGGGGTCAAAACAGCGCGTAAACATATTGGGTGGTACGTCAACGGCCTACCCAATGGCGTGGCACTCGCAGCGCATATTAACCAACTTGAGACCACTACCGAACAGTTTGCGGCAGTCGACCATTGGTTTTTGGCGCAAGCCGACACGCACGCAGACAGTCGGGCCGCAACCTGCGACAATAACGACCTAAGTTCGCCATACCTGCACGCCGCCTGACGGCCATTCTTATGAAAAAAAATAACATCCTTGATGAAGCGGTACGCCAAAGCCTTGACAGTTACTTTGCTGACTTGGGCGACACTGAACCCAACGATCTATATGACATGGTAGTTGGCTGCGTCGAACGCCCTTTGCTGGCAATCGCCATGCAACGGGCGAATAATAATCAATCGCGTGCAGCCCTCATGCTGGGTATCACGCGCAACACCCTTCGAAAAAAACTGTTGGCACACAAGCTTCTATGACTATTCAAACCGCACTCCTCTCTGTTTCAGATAAAGCCGGCATCGTCGATTTTGCGAAAGCACTTGCTAAGCGCGGTGTACGACTTCTTTCAACCGGGGGCACGGCAAAATTACTGGCCCAGGCCGGTTTAAAAGTCACCGAAGTCGCACAACACACGGGTTCGCCTGAAATTCTGGATGGCCGAGTCAAAACCCTGCATCCAAAAATTCATGGCGGCCTGCTGGCTCGACGCGATAGCGCCGAGCACTTGCAAACGCTTCAAGAGCATGGCATTGATCGTATCGACCTGCTCGTGGTCAATCTGTACCCCTTTCGCGCGGCCGTCGCCAAGCCCGACTGCACCTTCGCCGATGCGGTCGAAAATATTGATATCGGCGGGCCCGCCATGCTGCGTGCCGCCGCAAAAAATCATGGCACCGAGGCCGGCGGCGTCACCGTGGTGATCGACCCCACTGATTATCCAAGCATCTTAAAAGAAATGGATACCACGGGCGACACATCGTACGGGTTGCGCTTGGCACTCGCCACCAAGGTCTACGCACACACCAGTGCCTACGATGGCGCGATTGCCGCATACCTCAGTAGCCTGGTTGCCGCAGAGCCGGCACAAGAAGCGGTCCCCGAGCGCAGCACCTGGCCCGATACGCTCACACTACAAGTTCACCAGCAACAAGTTTTGCGCTACGGTGAAAACGCTCAGCAGCGTTCAGCTTTTTACGTTGACCCCAGTTGCCCCGCAGGCCTGTTAGGCAACTTTGTGCAACTGCAAGGCAAAGAGCTTTCGTATAACAACATCGCCGATTCAGACGCCGCCTGGGATTGCGTACGCAGCTTTGTCGAGCCCGCCTGTGTGATCGTCAAACATGCCAATCCGTGCGGCGTAGCCGTCGCCGACAAGGCCGTCAACGCCTATCTCAAAGCCTTTAAAACAGACCCGACCTCAGCCTTTGGCGGCATCATTGCCTTTAACCGCACTGTGAATTTGGCGTGTGCCAAAGCGATCAGTAATCAGTTTGTTGAAGTCTTGCTCGCGCCGGGTTACGACAAGGCTGCGCTTGAATTTTTGACGGCCAAGAAAAACGTTCGCGTGTTGCAAGTGCCGATGGGCGACGGGCAAAACGACATCGATGTGAAGCGCGTAGGCGGCGGCTGGCTGGTACAAACCCCTGACTCGCAAACCGTGCAGGCAAGTGACCTCAAGGTCGCCAGCCGCAAACAGCCCACCCCTGCTCAGCTCAGCGATTTGCTGTTTGCCTGGAAGGTCGCCAAATTCGTCAAATCAAACGCCATCGTCTTTTGTGGCGAGGGCATGACCTTAGGTGTTGGCGCTGGTCAGATGAGCCGTATTGATTCTGCGCGCATTGCCTCAATCAAGGCTGAAAACGCCGGCCTGACCCTCAAAGGTTCGGCCGTTGCGTCTGATGCGTTTTTTCCGTTTCGTGACGGCTTAGATGTGGTGATTGATGCAGGCGCGACTTGCGTCATTCAGCCAGGGGGCAGCATGCGCGATGACGAAGTGATCGCAGCGGCCAACGAACGTGGCATTGTGATGGTGCTGACCGGCATGCGTCACTTCAGGCATTAACTCGTAAAGGCATGAAAGTTCAACGCTCCGTGTGCAAAATCATATGCGCATCTTAGGCGTTGATCCAGGCTTGCGCCGCACAGGGTTTGGCGTCATTGACATTGTCGGTTCGCGCCTGACCTACGTGGCAAGCGGCACCATTGTGGTGCCCACTGACATCACGCTACCCCTGCGACTTAAAGTGATTCTAGACAACCTGCGTCAAGTGGTTGAAGACACACAACCAGACGTAGCCGCCTTAGAAATTGTGTTCATGAATACCAATCCAGCAACGACCTTGCTGCTAGGTCAAGCCCGTGGGGCAGCACTGTGCGCGCTGGCAGACCGAGATTTAGCCGTGTTTGAATACAGTGCGCTTCAAATTAAAAAATCAGTCGTTGGAGCCGGGCGCGCCGCGAAAGAACAAGTGCAGATGATGGTGCAGCGCTTGTTATCGCTTGATGGAGTGCCTGCGCCTGACTCAGCTGATGCACTCGCTTGTGCAATCTGCCATGCACACGTCAGCCCTTTAGCTGAAAAGCTTGGCGTGACGAGCTACCAGCAACGTACAGCACGTGGTCGTACGCGAATACGCGGCGGCCGACTACTCGGCTAACCCAAGGGACACAACACAATGATCGGTCGACTCACTGGCACCTTGTACGAAAAAATGCCACCACGTATCGGCTTAGACGTGCAAGGGGTTGGCTACGAAATAGATGTTTCGATGACGACGTTTTATGCGCTGCCAGAGCTCGGTGCGCAAGTCACAATCCTCACGCACCTCACCGTGCGCGAAGATGCGCATATCTTGTTTGGATTTTCAAGCACACAAGAACGCGCGGCGTTTCGAGAACTCGTCAAAGTCAGCGGCATTGGCGCGCGCACAGCGCTCGCGGTATTGTCGGGGATGTCGGTTGCGGATCTTGCGCAAGCCATCACGCTACAAGAACCTGCGCGTCTCACACGTATCCCTGGGATTGGAACCAAAACGGCCCAACGCTTGCTGCTTGAGATGAAAGGTAAGCTTGGCGCTGACTTAGGTGCCACGCCAAGCGTCTCGGCGGGCAACCAAACGGATGTGATGCATGCCTTGACCGCACTGGGCTACTCAGAACGCGAGTCACTCACTGCGCTCAAAACACTGCCCGAGGGCGTAAGCGTCTCAGATGGCATCCGACTTGCGCTGAAGAGCTTGTCGCGCTAAGCACAATCAACCAAGCGCACCATCAGCTATTCTGCCGGCAATGCACTTGAGGTCGGCTCTCGGTTCCCAACGATCGCGAAACCGTCCACCTCTTTGCAGCGTACTTGGTGCTTAGAAATCTGTGATGCTGACCAGGCTAATCAACGCTCGCGCCTGACAGCTTCACTGCCTCAGCCCAGTTTTTTACTTCGGCATTGATGACTTTTTGAAATTCATCAGGTGAACTGTTGTTAATTTCGCCGCCCATATCAAGCAGGCGTTGCTGCATGCCGGGTTCGGCCACGATACGGTGTACGGCTTCATAAATTTTTTGTCGTAAGTCTTGCGACATCGACGCAGGGCCAAACAACCCAAACCAAGTGGCCGCATTAAAGCCAGGCATACCTGCTTCACTCATGGTGGGTACGCCGGCAATTGCCTCGACCCGCGTCGGATGCGCCAGCGCTATGGCGTGCAACTTACCCGACTTGATATAGGGCAGCGCTGCAGACAAGGTCACAAACGCCACCTGAACCTGCCCCCCGATTAAATCGGTCAGCATCGGTGAGTCGCCCTTGTACGGCACATGCACAAAAGGTACGCCGGTCTTGGCTTTAAAGAGCTCGCCCGTCAGATGCTGAGGCGTGCCATTGCCTGTTGAGGCCATCGACAAACCATTTTTTTGAGCCTTGGCGTAAGCCACTAGTTCGGGTACTGTATTGACGGGTAACGCCGCCGTCGTGACCAACACTAAGGGGATGGTTGACACCAAAGTAATAGGTGCAAAGTCTTTAATCGGATCGTAATTAAGTTTTTTATACAGACTGGCACTAATCGTATGCGCGGCGGTTGTCATAAACAACGTATAGCCATCGCCAGGCGCGCGCGCTAAGGCCTCAGCCGCTACAGTCGTGCCTGCTCCAGGACGGTTGGTCACCACCACTTGCTGGCCCCACACAGCCGGTAATTTTTCGGCAATCAGACGCGCAATGACGTCGGTCGCACCGCCGGCGGGATAAGGCACAACAATCGTAACGGCTTTTTCTGGAAACGTAGCCGCATACGTGTTGGTCATGGCGCTCAAAGCCGCTAGCGATGCCAACAACAGGCCAAAACTAGTTTGAATCATTTTTTTAGAAAATATATTTTTCATCTTGGTCTCTGTTGCCGAATGGATGATCTCTGATTCTGAATGAATCTTCTCGTGCTACCGTTCTAATTGTCCCTGTGAATCGATGGATTTTACGATTGCCAAACGACTCTTGGCCGTGACCGCACGAAATGAGTCCTTCCATCGTTACATCGCAGATCGTTTTAGCGTTGTGCCTTACTTTTTGTGTTGTTCAAGCCACGCTAATAAACGCGTGACACCTTCTTTCATCGTCACGACTGGCTTCCAGCCAATCACTTCGCCCGCTTTATCATGCGGGATATGGAAAGCGCCGCCCGAGGTCAGGCGCACTTTACCTGGTGGATCTGGACGAATCTCTGGTTTAAGCGAGCTTTTGCAATAATCGAGCACCAGTTGAACCAGTTCGCCCGTCGTAATGGGCGCCGGTCCAGAGACGTTCACTGCCACATCCGTTGCAGCGCTTTGCAAAGCGGCCACATTGGCACGCGCGACATCTGAGACATGCACGAAATGTTTGGTGTCAGTGCCATCACCGGGCAAGACCGGTGCCTGACCGTTGCGCACCAGATCGTAGGTTTCCATGATGTAAAGCGAATTGGCAGCGCGGTAGTGTTGACGCTCGCCATACACCGTTGAGTAACGCAAGACCACGTAATCTTGACCAGCGCTTTGATGGTAGTGGCGGCATAACTGCTCGCCCATAATTTTTGAGGCGCCATACAAAATCGCCGCAGGTGGTGCACCCACAGAATGAAAGGGGATCTCTTCGTGCAGGGCACCCTTGATACCGCTACCGTAGCCATACACGGCATTCGAAGAGGCAAACACAAATTTCTTAACCTGATTAACGCGGCAGGCTTCAAGCATGTTTTGTGCCCCGCGGATATTGACATCAACCGCTTGCCAAGGCGTTTGCGAAAACCCCAGGGTCATATAGGCCGCCAAATGCACAACACCGTCAACACCTTTGGTCGCATCGAGCAACTCAGGCAAGCGCATTAAATCTGCACGCACAATTTTAATGCGCGGATCATTTTGTAAGTGCGCAATGGCATCCATTGAGCCAAACGAAAAATTATCGAGCAGCAGAACTTCGCGAGCGCCCTCTTTGAGTAACAGATCAGCTGTGTGCGAACCCACCAAGCTGGCAGCGCCAGCAATCAGGATACGTGACTCTTTAATATTCAACGCTTTGCCTTGTTTAACTGTTGCCATGTTTGTATTGTCTCGTTTTGTGATGAATAGTTTTTTTTGGCCTGACTCAAAAGTTTAAACCGTCTGACGGGATTTTGTCTGAGTGCGACTTCATTAATTTACGATTGCGCTGATACCGCAGCTTTTATACAGTGCAGCACAACCGCCGCGTCTCGCACCCTACCCGCCAGCATCTAACTTCAAGTAGCAGGTTTTAAATAAATTGGCGCAACAGACTCGAGCGGTGTAGCGACTAAATTTAGCGCTGCAGCCATCGGTTCGGTGCTCACGTTATCCACCGACAACGACAGTAAGTTATCGCGTGATAACAGCGGTTCGCCTGGCATACATTCGAACACTCTGGCTTGCAAGCGCCCCAGCGCCATCGGCAACTCAACGACCACCCTGGGGTGTCCGCTCCAGAGCGCAGCGAGCTTGACCAACTCTCCGAGGGTATAAACCCGTGGGCCGGCTAAGTCGTAGGTTTGATTGGCGGCTGCAGGCAAGCTCAGCACATTCATCACGGCACTTGCCACATCGCCCACATACACAGGCTGCATTTTTGCGCTGGCGCCCGCGATGGGCAGCACAAACAAGAAGCGCGCAAGCTGGGCGAACATATTCATAAACTTGTCTTCAGACCCAAACACAACCGAAGGCCTGAATATTGTGAAGTCGCCCACACCTGGGGTGGCATAGGTATTGCGAATCGCTTGTTCGCCCGCCGCCTTCGAACGTAAATAGCCGCTCGGGCCTTGCAAATCAGCACCCAAGGCACTGAGATGAATAAACCGCTTAACCTGGTGCGTGCGGCATGCTTGCGCGATGCGACGCGGCAATTGCACATGCGCACGATCAAAGTCAGCCCCATAAGGCTGCCCTTGGCGGCTGTGCAAAATGCCGACGAAGTTCATCACGATATCGCACCCGGCCACCAAGCGCTCGAGCGTAGCGTCATCGTGAATGTCAGCCTGCATCACCGTCACGGTAGGGTGCACCAACAGCTCGCGGCCATGCTGCAACTGGCGGGTCGGTACGTGCACAACGTGCCCCTGCGCCACCAGACGACCCACTACTTGCCGCCCAATAAACCCTGCCCCGCCAATAACCAGAATACGCATACCGTCCCCTAAAATACTCAAGCCTGCGTGATGAAATCCGCATAAGATTTCAAGTCTACATTACCACCACTCAAGATCACGCCTACGCGTGCACCCGGGGGCACCGCAAGTGCGCCATGCATGACAGCAGCGGCGCCCAAGCAACCGGTGGGCTCAACAATGATTTTCATGCGCTCGCCAAAGAACTTCATCGTAGCAACCAACTGGGGATCGGTGACGGTCAAAATATCGGTGACTCTTTGTTTAATGACACCAAAAGTGAGCTGACCGAGATACAGCGTCAAGGCGCCATCGGCAATCGACCTTGGCGGCTCGATACGCACGACCTCGCCTTTGCGAAACGATTGCTGACCGTCGTTGCCCGCCTCAGGCTCAACGCCGTAGATCTTGCAGTTGGGGCTCAGGGCGCTCGCCGACAACGCACTGCCCGCCAACAAACCGCCCCCGCCCAGGCACACCAGTAAATAGTCAAGCTCTCCTACATCTTCGAATAACTCTTTCGCGGCGGTACCTTGACCAGCGATCACATGAAAATGATCGTACGGAGGAATAATCGCCATACCAGTTTTTTGCTGAAGCGCACGGGCAACATCTTCGCGATCTTCTTTGTAACGATCATACGAAACGACCGTGGCGCCATAGCCCACTGTCGCAGCCTTTTTTGCCACAGGTGCGTCGTGCGGCATGATGATTGTTGTCGCTACGCCCAGTAACTTACCTGACAAAGCAATCGCCTGCGCATGATTGCCGGACGAATAGGTCAGGACCCCGGCACGGCGCTGCTCGGGCGACAAGTTCGCGATAGCGTTGTAGCCGCCTCTGAACTTAAAGGCACCCATGCGCTGCAAGTTTTCGCACTTGAAAAATAGCTTTGCGCCCGTCAGGCGATCTGCCGTGTCTGAGGTCATCACGGGGGTGCGATGCGCAACGCCCTTGAGGGTGGCCGCAGCAAGAACAACATCATCATAGGTAGGCAAAACAGGTGACATGAGTTTTCTCTGAAATAGGGGCTAAACATGAGGGATAGTGTACGATTGTCTGAGCGATTTTGCGCCAGCAGCAATTCTGATACTAAAGATCACACTTTCATGGCTATACAGTCCGATTCTTTAAACTCTCGTCCCGAGTCAACCCGGCTAGTCGCGCCTCAGGCAACTTCGCCCAATGAAGAATCGATCGAACGTGCCTTGCGCCCCCGCGCGCTTGAAGAATACGTCGGCCAACAGCGGGTGCGCGAGCAGCTACAGATTTTTATCGCAGCGGCACGCAACCGCCAAGAGTCGCTCGATCACGTCCTGTTGTTTGGCCCACCGGGCCTGGGCAAAACGACGTTAGCCCACATCATCGCCCACGAAATGGGTGTCAATCTGCGGCAAACCTCAGGGCCCGTGCTTGAACGGCCGGGTGATCTGGCCGCCTTGCTCACCAATCTTGAGCGCAACGATGTGTTGTTTATCGATGAAATTCATCGTTTATCACCGGTTGTCGAAGAAATCCTTTACCCCGCGCTTGAAGATTTTCAAATTGACATTTTGATTGGCGAAGGCCCGGCGGCACGCAGCGTCAAGCTCGACCTACAGCCTTTTACGCTTGTGGGTGCCACAACCCGTGCCGGGATGTTGACCAACCCGCTACGCGATCGCTTCGGGATCGTGTCGCGCCTTGAGTTTTATACGCCCGACGAACTCACACGCATTGCCACCCGTAGCGCCGGCTTATTACAGGTACCCATCACTCCAGAGGGCGCCTCTGAAGTGGCCCGACGGGCACGTGGCACGCCGCGTATCGCGAACCGGTTGCTGCGCCGCGTGCGCGACTACGCGCAGGTCAAGGCCAATGGCACGATCGATGATACTGTGGCCAAAGCGGCATTATCCATGCTAGAGGTCGACCCGCAAGGCTTAGATTTAATGGATCGCAAGTTACTTGAAGCCATCATCCATAAGTTTGATGGCGGCCCAGTTGGGGTGGATAGCTTGGCGGCCGCCATCGGCGAAGAGCGCGACACCATTGAGGATGTCATCGAGCCCTATCTGATTCAACACGGTTACTTACAGCGCACCTCGCGCGGCCGCATGGCCACTCAAACCACTTGGCGTCATTTGGGCTTAAAGCCACCAAGCACGGCTGCAGGCGACGGAAAACTGTTCGATTAAAGGATCAGGCTTTGCTGCCGCAGCACCCGCGGCTGTTAGGCTAAACAGACATATCTCAATGCTACAGACTGTCATCGCCGAGTGATGAGTCGCTGCAAACTTAGCCAATCAATTTGCGTCTTCAAACTCGGCAATGCACGCCAAAATCGATTCGCCATACGACTCAAGTTTTTTAACACCGACGCCGTTGACATGTGAAAGTGCCTCGAGGCTATCGGGGCGGGCAAGCGCGATCTCACGCAGGCTCGCGTCGTGAAAAATCACATAAGCAGGCACACCATGGCTGCGTGCTATCCCCGCACGCCAACTGCGTAAGGCCTCAAAAATCGGCTGCACTGCCCGCGGCAGATCAGACTGAGGGGCTTTATTTCGGGGGGTGGTGCTGGCGCGCCCCGAGCGCTCGGTGGCGCGCTCGGCTTCGCGACGCAGTAGCAAAGTGCGTTCGCCCTTTAACACTGCACGACTTTGATCGGTGAGCGCAAGGGTACCGTAGCCCTCTTGATCCACCATCAACAAACTATGCGCGAGTAATTGCCGCAAGACACTGCGCCAAGCCTGCTCTGAGAGATCTTGCCCAATTCCAAAAACCGTCAACGAACCGTGACCATGTTCAAGGACACGCGGCGTTTGTTTGCCACGCAAAATGTCAATTAAATGACCGGCTCCGTAACGTTGACCGCGCTCTTTCCAGAGCCGATAGATCGTTGACAACATTTTTTGAGCGGCCACCGTGCCATCCCAAGCTTCAGGGGGCACCAAACAATTATCGCAATTACCGCAGGCCGACATGGTTTGGCCAAAATATTGCAACAAGCGCTGGCGACGGCACGAAATGGTTTCGCATAAGCCAAGCATGGCATCTAGCTGAGACCCTAAACGGCGCCTGAACGCGTCATCGCCACTTGATTCGTCAATCATGCGACGCTGCTGCACCACATCTTGCAGCCCATAGGCCAGCCACGCGGTCGCCGGCATACCGTCGCGCCCCGCTCTGCCAGTTTCTTGGTAATACCCCTCAACCGACTTAGGCATATCGATATGCGCCACAAAGCGCACATCAGGCTTATCAATCCCCATGCCAAACGCAATTGTGGCCACCATCACGATACCGTCTTCACGCAGAAATCTAGATTGATTTTGAGCGCGCACCGCAGCGCCTAACCCAGCATGGTAAGGCAGGGCTTCGATGCCATGACCACACAAAAACTCGGCAGTCTCGTCGACCTTATTGCGCGAGAGGCAATACACGATGCCCGCATCGCCAGAGTGTTCTTGCCGTAGCAATTGCAACAGTTGCTTACGCACCTCTTGTTTCTCGACGATGTGATAACGAATGTTGGGGCGATCGAAGCTGGCTACAAAATGGCGTGCATCACCGAGCGCAAGACGCTCAGCGATTTCGGTACGGGTGACATCGGTAGCTGTGGCGGTCAGCGCAATGCGCGGTACGTTTGGCCAGCGCTCATGCAACATCGACAAACCAAGATACTCTGGTCTGAAATCATGCCCCCACTGCGATACGCAATGCGCCTCATCGATCGCAAACAAGGCTAATTTTCCACGCGACAACAATTGCAAGCAACGGTCGGTCAGCAGGCGCTCGGGGGCCACGTACAACAAATCGAGATTGCCTGCCAAAAAGGCCTGCTCAACCTCGCGCGAATCTTGCCAATCTTGGGTCGAGTTTAAGAAGGCGGCCCGCACACCAAGCTCGGTCAGCGCATCCACTTGATCTTGCATCAAGGCAATCAGGGGCGAAATCACGATCCCGACCCCGGCGCGGACAAGCGCAGGCACCTGATAACAAAGGGATTTTCCACCGCCCGTGGGCATCAATACTAAGGCATCCCCGCCGCCAATCACCTGCTCGACAATGGCCTGTTGGTCGCCGCGAAACGACTCGTACCCAAACACCGTCGCCAGCACCCGAGCGGCATCAGATTCGGCCTTTGCATCAATCATCATTGTCATGCCGGCATTGTAGGGGATTCGCCCATCGTGCAAGCGGCGCAAGAAGATCATTTCAATTGATTTCAAGCAGCTTGCCCAAAACCACGCCACGTTGCACACTCTTGCCATGGACTCTAGAACAAGCACTGAACCGCGTATTAAAATTTTAGTGGTCGATGACGACCCTGCTTTACGTCAATTACTGGCTGACTATTTAAACAAGCACGGCTTTGACACCTTGCTCGCGCCAGACGCAACCGACCTTGCCGCACGCATTTTGCGCTTTACACCCGAACTCATCGTCCTAGACCGGATGATGCCCGGTGGCGACGGAGCCGACGCCTGCCGCGCACTGCGTGCGCAAGGTGAAGACATCCCCGTCATTCTGTTAACCGCGCGTGACGAGTCGGTTGACCGCATTATTGGCCTTGAAGCGGGGGCAGATGATTATGTCGGCAAACCGTTTGACCCGCGCGAATTACTCGCGCGGATTCAAGCCGTGCTGCGACGCAAGCGCGGCGCCTCGGCTCTGACCAAAAATGCGCCAGTCCAGTTTGGCGCCTTTACCTTCGATCCCGTCATGCGACAACTGTTGCGCGGCGCTGAGACCGTCAAACTGACCGGTGGTGAAATCAACCTGCTTGAAGCCTTAATTCGTAATCCAGGCAAGCCACTTTCGCGCGAACGACTGCTCACCATGGCGCGCGATGACGAATCAGGCGAACGCAATGATCGGGCCATCGATATCGCCATTTTGCGCTTGCGACGCGCCCTCGAAGACGACCCTAAACAGCCTCGCTGGATACAGACGGTATGGGGCACTGGCTATCGCTTTTCGCCGTGAACGCGCTCAAGGTTTTGCTGCCGCAGTCATTTCGCTCGCGACTGGTGTTGTTGGTGCTGGTAACGGTGCTGGCCGGTCAGGCCGCAACACTTTATTTAGTCTCGGTATACCAGCGTGACCATGCTCAAACCGTAGCTTTAGATTTACTCGCGACTACAATCCGTACCTTGCAGTACTCGATGGAACACGTGCCCCCGCCTGAGCGTGCAGAGTTCGTGCGTCAGGCCTCTCAAGGACAGTGGCGCCTGTGGTCCAATCCGTTGCCCAACGAGGCACGACTGCAACGCAGAGCCTCTAGAAACGAGCAGGCGGCGACGCACATGCCTCATCCAAGAGCTGGGCAAGCGCCACACGAAGATTTTGCAACCGACGACATCAGGCATGGGCTTGTTCGCTTAATTGGACGCTTGAATAATCGTCTGAGCGGAGACAGCCGTGTGGCTCTGTCGCGCGGCCCCATTCCAGAACTATATATTTCGCTCACACGTCCCAACGAAACCGAATTACCTCGCCATCGCGAGTGGCTAGTCATCCCACTTGATCGTATTGATCCACCAGTAGCCACTTCTCTGGTCATCTGGTGGCTGAGTGGGCTTGCCGTGTTGCTGCTGCTTGCGGCATGGTTTTCGTGGCACATTACACGACCGATCACGCGCTTAGTCGATGCGACAGATCGACTAGCTGCCGGTAACCCTGCTCGCGTTGCACCGGCAGGCCCTGCCGAAATCAAACGTCTGGGTGAGCGTTTTAACGCCATGCTCGATGCACTGAGCCAGTCAGAGGCCACACGCCGCACCTTGCTGGCAGGGTTGCCCCATGATCTGAAAGCACCACTGTCACGCATGTGGTTGCGGATTGAAATGACTGATGATCTGTCGCTCAAAGATGGGATGCGCAAAGATTTGCAAGACATGCAGCAAATGGTGGATCAATTTATTCAATATTTGCGCGGCTCTGACCCTGCAACCTATCATTTTGCGACGTTTGCGCTCAATGAATGGATCAACGAGCGTGTTGCAAACTGGAGCGGTGCGAGCAATGAGGTGGTCATGCTAGGCACACCAGCTTCGGTCATGGTGAACGCAGATAGCGTGGCGCTCTCGCGCCTGCTTGATAACTTAATCAGCAATGCCCTCCATCATGGCGCACCACCCGTACAGGTTTCTCTGACCGTCGTCGAAAATTGGATATTGCTCACCGTGACCGATCACGGCCCGGGCATTGCACCCGAGCGACGTGCCGAGGCGGTCAAGCCTTTTGTGCGGCTCGACGAGGCGCGCACGCGAACGGGAAACGTTGGCTTGGGCTTGGCGTTAGTCGAAGCAATTGCCCACGCGCATGGCGGTACGTTAACGCTCGAACAAGCGGACGATCATGGCGGACTTAAGGTTGAGCTGCGCCTGCCACGAATAACTGAGTGACAAGCGCTGAGGTGCGGGCCTCAACCCACTAAAATCGTGGCAAGCGTCACGCTGCGTGCCCAACTTAAACGACACGCGTTGCAGGCGTTAGGGCGCGCGCCCAAAAAGACCTCGATAGGTCATCAAATTGACAATCACCATGACCGGCACCACCACAACCGTGGCTGCCAGCACAAGCTGCAATGAACCTTGCGCAGCCGCGGCATCCCACAAAGTCAGATTATCAAGAATAACAAAAGGAAACATGCTGTACGTCAAACCGCCGAGCATCGCGCAAAATAAAATTAAGCACAAGCTAAAGGGCAGCCACACCAGATTACGATAGCGCGGTTGCACCACTCGGCTCAGACTCATGTCGATGCCAACGAAGCACACCAACATCAACAGCCACACGGGGGCCGCCATCACAAGATTTGTGGCACTACTCCATTTGTAAAAAATAGCGGGGTTCGCCAGGCCCAGTGCAATCGACACAGCAACCATCCCTGCGGCTGCCCAACGAATCGCGTGGCGCGCCCAATGCGCGGCAAACAACTGCGGTGTGTCTTGCAAACGCATCACCAACCAGCAGGCACCCAGCAGGGCGTAGCCGGCGACAGCACACAGCGCAATAAAACCGGTAAACCACAAGGCGGGTGCGTCTTGTTGAGCGCCCAAGACCAATTGAGAAACCAGCGCGCCATGGCCCAGTGCGGTTAACACCGAGCCCAGCCAAAACAAGGCAATCCAGCGATTGCGCTTTTCGGTCGCGGCCCGAATACGAAATTCAAACGCCACGCTGCGCAGCATGACGCCGATCATTGTTAAAGACATGGGCACATAAAGCGTCCCAAGTACGGCCCCCCAAGCCAGCGGAAACGCCGTCAAAAACAACCCAAGCGCCAATAGCCACCAAAATCCATTGGCATCACGCAAGGGGCTTAAGACCACCATCAACTGCGGGCGCGATTGTTGGGGCGCCAGCAGCACCAGTATCCCCACACCAATATCGAAACCGTCAAACAGGGCTGCACCCAGAATTAAGATAAAGAGCAGCGCCATCATGAGCAAAGGCATCCAAAACGCTGGATTACCCGCCTCTAGACCCAGCGAAGCCGATAAGGCGTTAATCATGGCCGCATCCCAGGTTTACGTACTGGGACAACACCAAAGCGCGCAGCGTGCCAAAGCATTTGCACAAAACCCGCCAACATGACGGCATAGGTCGCGACTGCACCGGTCAGGACCCAGGCTAGAGTTGCTGGGGCAACCTCAGCCAGTGCGTCTTGCTGCAACAACGCGCCCCACACCAAGTAGGGCGAGCGGCCTAGATCTGAGAGGTTCCAACTGAGCAACCACGTGAATACACCCAAGCCTGCACCCCATACTTGTGCTCGCAATAACCACTTGGGTTGTGCTGCCGGATCAAACGCTTTACGCAACCCCACAAATAGCGTCAGCGCAATCAACACAGTGGCTAAGGCACCGACCAGTAGCGCCCCACGCACGAGCCAAAATAACAACACAACGGGTGGCAGAATCTCACCCGCCAGATCCAAGCCGATCACGGCTGCGTTGGTCTGCTTACCCAGCCATCTCTGGGGGTTAAGCTCAGAGGCCAAAAAAACGTCTGTCGACCGTTTGTGAAGATTGGGCGAGCCCAGCCACACCCAAGTCGGCGCCGCCGAACTCTGCCAGACCCCCACCTGGGCCGCCGCGA
>JBIIWK010000251.1:0-4818 GCA_044338955.1 Burkholderiaceae bacterium | reverse complement strand
TTAATCGCCCCGGCATCGAGCACCAATTTACCGCGCAGGCGTAAATGATCGGCCATCCATTGCTTGCGCGCTGAAAGCACAGGTAGCTCGGCCCTCAGCTCAGAGCCAATGCACTCGCCTTGCGCCAAGCGCACCAAAACGTCAGGTTCGCGCCCTGAGGCAATCACCGTGTGTGCGCCGCTGCGCGCTGCCCGTTTAGCCGCCAGAATTTTGGTGAGCATGCCGCCCTTACCTAAGCCGCCGCCGGTGCTGCCCGCCATGGCTTCGAGTGAGACATCGCCCGCCAGGCCGTGTGACACAAATAAAGCGCTGGGGTTTTTACGCGGGTCTGAGTCATATAAACCGCGCTGATCGGTCAAAATAATTAAGGCGTCGGCCTCGATCAGATTAGTGACCAGCGCGCCAAGCGTGTCGTTATCGCCCACGGCGATCTCTTCAGTGGCAACCGTATCGTTTTCATTCACAATCGGCACTACACCTAAACGCAGCAGCGCAAACAGGGTTGAGCGCGCGTTGAGATAGCGCTGGCGATTAGCCAGATCTTCGTGCGTTAGCAAAATCTGGGCCGTACGTAGATTGTGTTTGGCAAAGGCAACTTCGTAAGCTTGGGCGAGGCCCATTTGCCCAACGGCAGCTGCGGCTTGCAGTTCATGCATCAAGGTTGGCCGTTTGGCCCATCCTAAGCGCGCCATACCCTCGGCGATCGCGCCGCTTGAGACCAAGACTACTTGTTTACCTTGCGCACGCAGGGCCGCGATTTGACTGGCCCATTGTGAGACGGCCTCGCGATCAATGCCTTGACCGTCGTTGGTAACTAGTGACGAGCCGACTTTTGCCACCAGCCGTGTGGCCGAGGCGATGACAGACTGAGAGCGAGAAGGGACTGCAGAAGTGGACGTCATCGCAAATTGAATCAACGCTTAAACATATTGCAAAGT
Source organism: Burkholderiaceae bacterium (assembly GCA_044338955.1). Taxonomy (GTDB): domain Bacteria; phylum Pseudomonadota; class Gammaproteobacteria; order Burkholderiales; family Burkholderiaceae_B; genus Zwartia. The sequence goes on along the minus strand of JBIIWK010000251.1, from coordinate 3,880 downwards.
ATAAAGGCTGTGACAACTGTTGCTGCACAGTCACAAGCCTCTTCACGTTCTATTCGCGATGCCCCACAGGCAATAAGCGAGCTTTTTAAGTAGCAAGCGTCGACAGGTGCCGGATGGTTATCTATTTTTCGGGCGTCGTCGGCCGGATATCGGCGGCACTACGGGTGTCATCAAAACGCGGATCTTCAGCCACAAAGGTGCCGTCGGCCAAATCTTCGGCGATATTGTCTTCTTGGCGATAGGCATCAATCGCGTTTTGTAGATCCCAGATCAACTGCTGCGTACCGTCGCCCGACAAGGCCGAGATGGCAAACACAGGACCTTTCCATTTATATTCTTTACAGAAACGCTTTTTAACGGCCTCGGGGTCGTTGACCACATCAAGCTTGTTCAGTACCAACCAGCGTGGCTTGTTATACAAAGCCTCGTCGTACAGGCGAAGTTCTTCAACGATGGCACGTGCTTCGCCCACAGCGCGGGCAACTGCGTCTTCGTCGGGGTCGTGTGACGACACATCCACCAGATGCAGCAAAATGCGTGTGCGTGTCAGGTGGCGCAAGAACAAATGCCCCAAGCCCGCACCCTCAGAGGCGCCTTCAATCAAACCTGGGATATCCGCCACTACAAAGCTACGTGCCTCGGAGGTACGTACGACCCCTAAGTTAGGATGCAGCGTGGTGAAGGGATAGTCGGCAATTTTGGGGCGTGCATTTGAGATGCGGCTGATCAGCGTTGATTTGCCAGCATTTGGCATGCCCAGCAGGCCCACATCGGCCAACACTTTGAGCTCGAGGCGCAGGCGGCGTTGCTCGCCGTCTTTGCCTGGCGTCCATTGCTTAGGCGCGCGGTTCACGCTGGATTTGAAATGTAAGTTACCCAAGCCACCTTCACCGCCTGCGGCTAGGGTGACCTGTTGAGCGTGACGACTCAGGTCAAAGAGTTCTTCGCCGGTTTCGGCGTCGTAAATGATCGTGCCAACCGGTACGCGCAACGTAATATTGGCAGCGGCCGCACCATACTGGTCTGAGCCGCGGCCATGCTCACCACCTTTAGCCAGGTGCTTGCGCGCATAACGGTAATCAATCAGGGTGTTGATGTTGCGGTCGGCAACGGCGAAAACAGAACCGCCTCGACCGCCATCACCACCGTCGGGCCCACCCTTTGGGATGAATTTTTCACGGCGAAAGCTATGCGCGCCATTTCCGCCTTTACCGGCAATGACTTCAATGGTGGCTTCGTCGACGAATTTCATAAGGCAATGGTACCGTGAAAAGAAAAAGCCCTGCCGCTTGCGACAGGGCTTTTAGAACTAAAAAGCAGCTTACGCAGCCGAAACGATCGAAACCGTCGACTTGTTGAGCTTGCCCTGAACCGAAAACTTGACGTGACCGTCAATCAGCGCATACAGAGTGTGGTCTTTACCCAAACCCACGTTTGTGCCGGGATGAAACGTTGTACCGCGCTGACGCACGATGATTGAACCGGCCGGAATCAGTTCGCCGCCGTAGGCTTTAACGCCCAGACGTTTCGATTCTGAATCGCGACCGTTGCGCGTCGAGCCGCCGCCTTTTTTCTGTGCCATGTTTGTTCCTAGATTTAGCTGTGATTTAAGAGGACAGTGCAGCGCTTAGGCTGAAATGTCGCCGATTAAAATCTCAGTGTAGTTTTGACGGTGGCCTTGATGCTTTTGGTAATGCTTGCGACGACGCATCTTGAAGATCGTGACCTTATCATGGCGTCCTTGCGCAAGAACCGTTGCCTTGACCAGAGCGCCAGCCACAAGCGGAGTACCAACCTTAAGTTGGTCGCCTTCGCCTACGGATAACACCTGATCCAGCGTGATTTCTTGCCCAATGTCTGCCGGTATCTGTTCTATTTTAAGTTTTTCACCAGAAGCAATGCGATACTGCTTGCCTCCAGTTTTTATGACCGCGTACATGGGTTAACCTCGTGTTTTAGTGCAATTGGAATCCCGGCTAAAGTAGCCGAGCCAGAAATAATAGCGCGTAACCACTTGAAAGTCAAAAGAAAGTCTGTGCAAAAGATATCTGATCTGCTCGCCCCAGTCGCTGGGGACATGAAAGCCGTTGATGCCGTGATTCGCTCGCGGCTCGACTCCGACGTGGTGTTAATCCGAACAATTGGTGATTACATCATTGGGGCGGGGGGCAAGCGCATGCGCCCGGCCATGCTGCTACTGGTGGCGCAGGCGCTGGGTTATCAGGGCGGGCACCACCATTTAATGGCCGCGGTGGTCGAATTTATTCACACGGCCACCCTGTTGCACGATGATGTGGTCGACGAATCCGACCTGCGCCGCGGCCGCAGCACCGCCAATGCGGTGTTTGGTAACGCTGCAAGCGTGTTGGTCGGCGATTACCTGTATTCGCGGGCCTTTGAGATGATGGTTGACGTTGACAGCATGGCCATCATGAAAATCATGTCTGGCGCCACCACCGTGATCGCCGAGGGCGAAGTGCTGCAATTGCTCAATGTGCATGATCCCGATGTCTCTGAGGCGCGTTATTTACAGGTCGTTCGGTTTAAAACTGCCAAGCTTTTTGAGGCAGCCGCTGAGGCGGGGGCGGTGCTTGCGGGCGCAAATGCGGTGCAGCGCGAGGCTGCCGCTGCCTACGGACGGCACATTGGCACGGCATTTCAGCTGGTTGACGATGTACTAGATTACAGCGGCGATGTGAATGCCTTGGGTAAAAATGTTGGGGATGATTTGCGCGAAGGTAAGCCAACCTTGCCGTTGATTCGCGTTTTAGAAGTGGGCACTGACTTACAAAAACAGCTCGTCAGGACGGCGATTGAGCATGGCGAGGCCGATTTTGATGCGGTCGCACAAGCGATTCACGATACTGGGGCGCTTGAACACGCCCAACGTTGTGCCGTGGCCGAAGCCGACATGGCCTGTGCGGCACTTGACGCGTTTCCGGCGTCAGCGGCGCGCGAGGCCTTGCTCAATTTCTGTGCCTTCGCGGTGGGGCGCGACCGGTAATTGATTTTCAATGTGCGGATGTACACTGCATTTTTCAATTTTGCAGCCTGAATGATAGGAACCCCAAATGTTAAAACTTGCCGCCTCGTTATCGCGCCTGGGTACTGAATCTGCCTTTGAAATTTTGGCGCGTGCGCAAGCGCTCGCTGCGCAGGGTAAAGACATCATCAACCTAGGTATCGGCCAGCCCGATTTTAAGACCCCAAAGCATATTGTTGAAGCAGGCATTCAGGCCTTGCGTGACGGGCATCACGGCTACACGCCGGCCAACGGGTTGCCCCAAGTTCGCGAGGCAGTCGCCGCTGATTTAGAGCGGCGTCATGGTGCAAAAGTTGACCCAGACTGTGTGGTGATTGTGCCGGGTGGCAAGCCGACAATGTTTTTTGCGATTTTGATGTTCGGCGAGCCCGGTGCTGAAATCATGTATCCCAATCCAGGTTTTCCGATTTATGAGTCATTGATTAAATACAGTGGCGCAACGCCGGTGCCAATCGCCTTAAGCGAAGACAAAGACTTTGCGTTTGATGCCGATACGGTACTGTCGCAAATTACGCCAGCCACGCGCCTGATCATCATTAATAGCCCTGCCAACCCAACCGGCGGCGTAACACCCAAAGCCGAGATTGACAAGCTGGTTGCTGGCTTGGCCAAACATCCGGACGTTGCAATCCTCTCTGACGAAATTTATAGCCAGATGTTGTATGGCGGGCGCGAGCACGTTTCGTTGCTCAATTACCCTGAGATTCGTGATCGCTTGATCATGCTTGATGGCTGGAGCAAGACTTACGCCATGACGGGGTGGCGCTTAGGCTACGCAGTGTGGCCCGAGAGTTTGGTGCCGCATGTCACGCGCTTATGTATCAACGATCACTCGTG
>JBIIWK010000250.1:0-4819 GCA_044338955.1 Burkholderiaceae bacterium | reverse complement strand
TTATTGTGGCGGGTGTCATTGATGTTTTAACGAACTTCGTTGAGCACCCTGAGGTGGTTGCTGACCGTCTCGAGCGCTGCGCGCAAGAGGTCGGTGACCCCACGCGCGTGCTCGCGGGTACAGATTGTGGCTTCGATACCTCAGCAGGTATGGGTCGCGTAGCAACTGATGTAGTGTGGGCTAAGTTACGTACGCTGGCTGAAGGCGCCCGTATCGCGAGTGAGCGGCTAATCAAATAGCGCTCACCCAAACGCGGCTCAGGGCATCAACATTTAAAAATTAGTGCGTCAACGTTCAGAGCGGACAGCCCGCGCAGACACTCAGTGCCTGGGCGAGCAGCTTTGCTAACTGCTCGCCAGTGCGCTCTGTAATCAGTCAACCTTTGCGCCCGAGGCCTTCACAATCGCGCCCCATTTGACGATATCTTGGTCTAAGCGCGCCTTGAACTGGGCGGGCGTGTCAAAGGCCAACTCAAGTCCGAGATCAGTCAGCTTCTTTTGAACCGCAGGCTTTTTCATCACTGTTGCCGTCGTCTGATAAATTTTATTCACAACGTCAGGCGGTGTACCTGCAATGGCAAACAAGCCCACCCAAAGCTCGCCTGAAAACCCTGGGATCTGTTCAATCATCGCTGGAACATCAGGCAAGGACGGTGACCGCGTAGCTGTGCTGACGCCTAGTGCACGCAACTGACCTTGGCGGATATTGCTCAGCGCAGAGGGCAAGCTGGCGAAGGCAATGGGCACCTGTCCGCCTAAGACATCCGCCATGGCTGGTGCAACACCCTTGTAAGGGATGTGTTCGATTTTGTATCCACCCATTTGATCCATCATCACGCCTAACAGGTGGTTGAGCGTTCCGTTGCCTGCTGACGCATATTGATACTTGCCAGGGTTGGCTTTGATCAAGGCTAAAAACTCAGTCAGAGTTTTGGCAGCAAATGAGGGATGCACGACTAGTACATTGGGTACGCTGCCAATGATGGTAATGGGGATAAAGTCTTTAACGGGGTCAAAGCCGACATTTTTATACAACGCTGGGTTAATCGCTTGAACGCTATTGACTGTCATCAGCAGCGTATAGCCGTCAGGCGCAGCCGTTTTTGTTTGCGCTGTTCCAATGTTGCCTCCAGCCCCTGGTCTGTTGACCAGCACAACTGACTGCTTAAACTCTTCAGCAAGTTCGATGGCGATGATGCGCCCCACAATATCGTTAGTACCGCCGGTCGCGTTCGGCACGACCATCGTCAGCTGTCGGGTCGGATAGCTGGACGGCGCTTGCGCAAACACAGTCTGGGCGCCTAACCCTAGCGTCAGCGCTGCCAGCAGTCGCAGAGCCTGTAAACTGAAGTTTTTCCTGCTTTGAATCATCTGAGTCTCCTAGGTTGAATCGATTTGTTATGCTCAACTATAGAGCACAAGCTCAGTGTATGACTAAGAATTCGGATAAAACATCATGTCGCAGCCCCCTCGCAGATTAATCGTTGCCATCACGGGTGCTTCAGGCACCGCCTACGGCGTACGGTTGCTGCAAGTGCTACAAGCGACAGAGATTGAGACGCATTTGGTCTTGACTGACTCGGCAAAATTGACGATGGCCGCTGAGACCGAATTCAATCCCGCGCAGGTGCAGGCCTTGGCCAACGTTGTTCATTCAGCAAAAAATGTCGGCGCAACGATCGCCTCGGGGTCGTTTACGACACTCGGTATGGTCGTCGCGCCATGCTCAGTCAATACGCTTTCTGAAATTGCTTGGGGCATCACCGGAAACCTCATCTCTCGTGCAGCCGATGTGGTGCTCAAAGAGCGCCGTCGCCTGGTGTTGCTCGTGCGTGAAACGCCGTTGCATGCCGGTCATCTGAAATCAATGCTTCAGGTGACACAAAACGGTGCAATTGTGATGCCGCCCGTGCCAGCCTTATATATAAAGCCTGAGTCTGTCGACGCGATCATCGACCACACTGTTGGGCGAGTACTCGATTTATTTGGTTTAGAAACTGATCTGGTACAACGCTGGAATGGGCTGGGTAAACCCTAGCCGCCGTTTTCTTTTTGCTCTAAACAGCGAGACTTCGCATAGAAAAATATGAAACTGTTCGTGTACTATAAATTTCTGCCTGACGAGTACCCTGAGCTTAAGATGCATGTGCAGCAGATGCAAATGCGGTTGCAAAAACAGTTTCCGCAACTTAACGCTCAGGTGATGAAGCGCCCTGCACCCGATGAACTTGGGCAGGTGACGTGGATGGAAATCTACGATCTCGGTTTAAACGATTTTTCTGTCTTTAAGCTTGAACTTGAGCGTGCTGCAGAACAAGAAAAACTGCCTCAACCCCGGCGCACTGAACAATTTGTAGACTGCTAAATCATGATAAAAAATATCTTAAATGCGTTTGTTATTTTGTTTGTTAGCGCAACGGTATGTCAGCAAGCATTTGCCCAGTATCCCCAGCGCCCGATCAAAATTTTGGTTGGCTTTGCTGCGGGTGGCCCGACCGATAGCTCGGCGCGCGCCTTAGCCGAGGGGATGACCAAGGTGCTTGGGCAACAGGTCGTGATCGAGAACCGGCCAGGCGCAAACGCGCAAATTGCGGCGGTTGAATTGATTAAAAGCCCTGCAGACGGTTACACGCTGATGCTTGCCTCGAATGGCACACTCGCTCTGGGGGGCGCACGTTACGCTAAGTTGCCTTACGACGTCGAGCGCGATTTCACACCGATCGGCTCGGTTGCCGGGTATCCGCATATCTTGGTAGTGCCGATTCAGAGCCCCGCCAACAACCTCGAGTCTTTGATCCGTTTAGCGAAGGCCACGCCTCAAGGATTAACAGTCGCGGTCACCGGTCATGCCAACGAGTTAACCGTTGAATGGTTAAAAAAAGATGCAAATATTGAGCTAACCTCAGTGGCCTATAAGGGGGCTTCACCGATCGTCAATGACTTAGTCTCAGCGCGGGTTGATATGGCACTGCTCGCCCCCAACGTGGCAGTGCCGATGCTTGAATCAAAGCGAATAAAAGCCATTGCAGTGACGGGCGCTCACCCCTTCGCCGATTTGCCTGGTGTCCCCACCATGATGGCCTCGGGCCTAGCGAACTTTGAAATTGATATCTGGAATGGATTAGTTGCACCGGCGGGCACCAGCACGAGCATCATTGAAAAATTAAATGAGGCACTCAGGCAAACTCTAAAGCAAGCAGAGTTTCAAAAAACTCTGGCGATATCGGGGCAATATGCCATCAGCGATACACCCGCTGAATTCAAACGTAAGTACGATAAAGAAGCGGCGCACTGGAAAAAAATTGCTACCGATGCGAAGCTTCCTTTGCTTTAATAAAACGCTTTCTCATCAAGCGATAACAACGGAAAGGCACTCAGTGCGTCGTTAGGGCTCAGTGGTGCGACCGCTTGCAAATAGCTTGGGTTGAGCTCGGCAAGCGAGTTGACACCGATCAGACCCATGCAGATCTTGATTTCATCTTCTAAGATTTCAAGCATTCTGACAACGCCCGCGGCGCCATCCGCGGCTAGACCAATACATTGCATGCGACCCATACCGACAATGTGTGCCCCAGAGGCAATGGCCTTGACGATATCAGAACCACGATTAAAGCTCCCATCCACGATCACGGTCGCCCGGCCATTCACGGCCTTCACAACTTCTGGCAACACTGCCATTGACCCCAGGCAGTGATCAAGTTGGCGCCCACCATGGTTTGACACATACACCATGTCTACGCCGTGGTCGACGGCCATCGCTGCATCTTCAGCTGTTGCAATCCCTTTCAAAATGAGCGGCACTTTGAGCTTGCTTTTTAAGCGATCCACATCTTTCCAGGTGAGCTGTGGTTGAAACTCGCGCCCAGGAACAGCGAGACGACGAATGTTACGTTTTGCCTGATCGCGCTCGCGACGGCTGTAGTGCGCAGTATCAACTGTCAAACAAAAGGCACCGTTACCGGCAGCTTCAACGCGCTCTGCGATGGCATCCACCCAAGCGGCATCGCCATGCACATACAATTGAAACAGTCGTAGCGCATCGGGGGCGGCTTGCGCAACGGCCTCAATGCCTGGCTGGCAAACCGAGCTCAGCATATGGGCAATGCCGAACTGCTCAGCGGCCTCGGCCGAGGCGGCACCCGCACCTTGCGCGAACAGTTCAAGACTACCAACCGGTGCAAGCAACAGGGGCAAGCGTAGGTCGCGCCCTAAAAAAGTTGTGCGAGCGCTAACGGTACTGACATCGCGCAAGACCCGCGGTCGAAACGCCAGGGCATCAATCGACGCACGATTGCGCCGCAGCGTAGTTTCAGTTTCAGTGCCGCCAACGATGTAATCCCAATTGTCGTGATTAAGCTTTTGACGTGCTTTTTGAACGAGTTCGTGTAGTGTTAAAAAACGAGGTTCTGCAGAAGACATAGTGATTAAGACGCTCTAAGTTAAAGTGGTTTAAACGATTTGAAATTATTCGCTTGCTTTGATGTTGGCCTGAGTCGCCGCTGTTTTCCATTTTTTCATTTCTGCAAAAACAAATTCGCTCCATGGGCCAGCGCTGCGCGGGTCAGCTACCAGCCCTCTGTCGATAAGATTTTTTTGCATCTCAGGGCTGGCCAAAATGCGGGCCACGTCGGCGCTGATTTTTTCGACAATCGCTGTTGGGGTACCTTTGGGTACCACTAGGCCTTGCCAACCAACGCCTTCAAAGCCTGGGTAGCCCGACTCAGCAACCGTTGGCAGGTCTGGCAACTGCGGCACGCGTTGCAAGGTCGTGATGGCTAAAGGCTTTAATTTGCCAGCCTTGATGTGTGGCAGGGCGACTG
>JBIIWK010000035.1:0-15836 GCA_044338955.1 Burkholderiaceae bacterium | reverse complement strand
CATAATTTTTTGTGTTTGCTGAATGATTTAACCAGTATAGGTCGAGTCTTGTGCACAGATACAATGTCATTTATAAAAAAATAAAAATACAAGACAACGACGTGGGGTGTATGTAGCCCTGAGCAGCAAAGCACCCAGGAGACGCAATTGCAAAAAACAGAAAAGTCGGTCAGCCTCGAACTGGCACAGTGGGTGAGCGCGTTACATTACGCAGACTTGAATGCCGAGCTCATCCGTGATGCCAAACGCTACTTATTGGATGCCTTAGCAGTTGCTTGGGCTGGCTCGAGGGCGATAGGGACAGAAGGCGTGCACGCCTGGGTGACCGCGCAAGGCGGTAAGGCTGAGAGCCGAGTCTGGTTAACTAACGAATATTTGCCGGCGACTTCGGCTGCATTTATCAACGCAATTTACGCAGCAGCACTTGATTTTGATAGCGTCCACGATCAAGCAACATCGCATCCCGATATCGTCATTATCCCTGCGCTTCTGGCGCTTGCCGATCGGCAACCGATGCATGGCAAAGATTTTTTGACTGCGTATATTGCCGGTGCTGAGATGCATGTGCGCTTGTGTATGGGGATTACTCATAATCCAGGCTGGTTTATGACCGCAACGATTGGGGTGTTCGCCTCTGCCGCGATCTCGGCGCGCGTGCTTGGGCTAGACGTTAATGGCATTCATACCGCGATGGGGATTGCACTGAGCCGCGCTGCTGGTACGCAGCAATCTCTGGTCGAGGGCGCATTGGTCAAGCGGCTGCAATCGGCCTTTGCAGCGCGCGATGGGGTTGAGGCCGCCTTTTTAGCGCAGTGTGGCATCACCGCACCCAAGCAAATGTTTGAAGGTGAAAGGGGCTTTAATAATTTATACGAGCCCCTTGATCGCGCACGAACCTTAGGCGGCTTAGGCCAGTCATATCTGCTGCAAACTCTAACCTTAAAAAATTATCCAAGTTGTTTTTGTAACCACGCTGCGATTGTCGCGACCGAGCGACTTGTTGCAGAGCACAATTTGACAGTTGATCAATTCGCAGGCTGTACGGTGAGGATTACGCCTTACATGAATCGCTTGGTCGGAGCGCAATTTTCACTTGGCGATAGCCCTCAGGTTGCTGCGCAATTTAGTGTGCAGTATTCAATTGCAAGCATTCTGCTGCGCGGGTCGTTCAGATTGCAAGATATCGATACCGACGCTGTGCTTGATCCCATGGTCATGGAATGTGTCCAGAAAATCAAGATTGAAATCGATCAAACCGAATCAGGAAAATTTACCCCAGCGACCGTGATCATTCAAACAAAGGCTGGAGAGTTATTGAGCTGCACGGTGAATGAGATTCCGGGTACGCCTGCAAGTCCTCTAGGAGATGCGCAAATCAGGGCAAAAGCCATGATTTGCCTGACCAGCGGACCCTATGCAATGACCGAGCCCCAAGCCCGCAAGTTGATTGCACGAATTGACTCAATCGATCAATTTGAAAATATGCAAGAGTTTTGGAATTTTTTATGAAAAGGCGGGCTCCTAGGGTAAGTGCTATGTCTTTGGCATTGACGAATGGCGACTTGGCTCCTATATTCGGTTAAGCGTAGTCTGCGCATTTGAGTCGATACTCAAAGCCGCCTTACGCTGTAAACGTGCGGTCCGTGAGGATCCCGATAATAAACCGAGGAGTAGCAATGAAAGAAGCATCGAAATCACGCCGCCAACTATTGCAAGCGGGTTCAGCCGCGGGTGCGTTGGCGCTGTTGGGCTTGCCTGCGATTGTGAAAGCGCAGAGCGACAAAATCCGTATCGGGCATTTAACTCCGTTAACAGGGTTTTTAGGCCCACTCGGTGAGTATGGCACGATGGGTATCAAGTTAGCCGTCGACGAGGTCAACAAAGCGGGTGGTATCAACGGGCGTCAGGTTGAACTCATTTCAGAAGATTCTGTGAACCCAGCAACGGCTGCAAGTAAAGCCCAGCGTATGTTTGAGCGTGATGGCGTGATGTGCTTGCTGGGTGAAATTAACTCAGCGTCAGGCTTGGCGATCAGCCAAGTGGCGTTGCGCAACAAAAAGATTTTTATCAATACCGGCGGCAACTCTGACGAACTGCGTGGCAAAAGCTGCAACAAGTTTATGTTCCACGTTGAGTGCGCAAACTCGATGTACGTGAACACGTTAGGTCGTGCGTTGCTGCAACAAGGGATGGTTAAAGGTAAGTCGTGGTATTTCTTGACAGCTGACTATGCGTTTGGTCATGACCTGACACGCGTCGCTAGCCGCTTCTTGGCAGCGCAGGGTGGCAAGATCGCCGGCGAAGATAAAGTGCCAACAGACGCGACTGACTACTCAGCTTACATGTTGAAGATTCGCCAGGCTAAACCCGATATCGTGATCTCTAACTTGGCTGGTACGCAGATTACCAGTTTCATGAAGCAGTACTCTGAGTATGGGTTACCTTTCCCGATCGCTGGTTTTGGTTTTGATACCGCATTGGCCTGGGGTGCTGGTGCCGATAACTTCTTGGGCACCTGGCCTGTGCCGTGGCACCACGATGTTGATTCGCCGACATCAAAAGCATTTGTTGCTGAATTTATTAAGCGTCATGGCAAACCGCCTGAAAACCAAGCGTGGGGCGATTACACCGTCATGAAAATGATGGCTCAGGCCATGAATGACCTGAAATCGACCGACTCGATGAAAGTGATTGAGCATTTTGAAAAAGGTGCGCAGTTTGACATCATGAAGGGGCGCCCTGGTTACTTCCGTTCATGGGATCATCAGTTGATGCAACAGATGTACACACTGACACCCAAGAAAAAAGGTGCAGCCCGTGACAAGTGGGATTTCTTGCAATTGGGCGCCACGGTGCCTAACGCCAATGAATCACTCGAAATCATTGCACCTACGCGCGAAGAGAACCCCTGCAATATTACGTAAACGGGTTCACACTGCGAAGCTTTTTTTAGGCTGATTCACTCCCGTGATCTGAAAGGGTTACGGGAGTCGTTTTATTTTTATGGTTTGAATGTCGATGCAATTCATCTTTTTTTTAGAACAAGTTTTAAATGGCCTCATGATTGGAGGCTATTACCTGTTGATCGCGCTTGGGCTGTCGTTGATCTTTAGCCTGGGTGGCATCGTCAACTTGGCACATGGTGCGTTTTATGCGCTGGGTGCCTATGGCGCGGTCGTGCTGACGCAGTATGTTGGGTTCGGCGGGGCGCTGGTACTTTCGCCTGTCTTGGTAGGCTTATTAGGGATCGCGTTCGAGCGTTTACTGTTGCGCCGCTTTTATCAAAGCGATCCGATTTTAGGTCTGTTGCTCACCTTTGGTTTGGCGATGATCGCCGAGCAAATCATTCGAATGATTTGGGGTTCGAGCCCGTTGGCGTACTCGATTCCGTCTGCCTTGAAAGGCCAGATTGTATTAGGCGATTTTATATACTCGCGCTACCGCCTCGTGATGTTGTTGGTGGTGATCGGTGCCATGATTGGTCTTTGGTTCTTGTTAAATAAGACTGCCTTTGGTCGCGTGGTGCGCGCGGGTACGCAACGCCCCGATATGGTCGCCGTCTTAGGGATTCGTTTAAATCACTACATGACGGGCGCCGTGGTGTTGGGCGTGAGCCTGGCGGCTCTCGCTGGCGTGTTACTTGCCCCTCTGGCCGGCGTGCACCCTGCGATGGGTGCCGAGATCATGACAGCTGCTTTTGTAGTGGTGGTGATTGGCGGGATGGGAAGCTTTTGGGGTGTTGTGCTCGCGGCGGTGTTGGTGGGGGTTGTGCGAGGCATCACAACTTTCTTTTATCCGCCCGCTTCAGAAGCCTCAATGTATGTATTGATGATCTTGGTTCTGCTGTTGCGCCCGCGTGGTTTGCTGGGTGAGCGCATTGAGCGATTTGAATAAGAAGCTGGCATGACAAACGTAAACACACAAAAATATTTGCCTCTGGGTTTAGCCCTGTTGGGATTGCTGATTTCGCCTTTCATCATGCGTGCACTGGGCTTGACCCCCGGTACCGCCACCGATGTGGTGATTTACGCCATGGCAGCCTTGGGGTTGAATCTGTTAGTCGGTCATACAGGCTTGACGTCGTTTGGGCACGGTGCCTTTTTTGGTATTGGCGCCTACGCCGCGGCATTATCACAAAAGTACTGGTTCGAAGGGCAGATGGTCATGCCGATCTTGTTCACAATTGTATTTTGTGGGCTGCTTGCTACTTTGGTTGGTGCGCTGATCTTGAGACGACGAGGCGTGTATTTTTCATTGCTGACCTTAGCGTTTTCGGCGCTTACGTTTGCCATTGCCTTTCGCTGGACAGCACTGACGGGCGGAGAGAACGGCTTGGGTAATGTTGTTCGCCCCGCGATGGGCGCTTTACAGCTAGATGAGCCAGTGCCTTATTTAATCGCCGTCAGCATCATCGGCTGGCTTGTCTTGTATCTCATTTGGCGCGTGTCGCGCTCACCCTTTGGTCACGTACTCGCTGCGATTCGTGAGAATGAACAGCGCGCACAGTTTCAAGGCTACGACACACAGCGGTATAAATTATTTGCCTTCGCAATTTCGGGTACCGTTACCGCGTTAGCCGGCAGTTTGCTGGCGTTTCATTACCGCTTTGCCTCAGCCGATCCAACCTCAGTGACGTTTTCAGGCGAGCTCTTGGCGATGGTGGTCATTGGCGGTATGCATAGTTTGCTTGGGCCAGTAGTCGGCGCATTTTTCTATATTTTGTTTCGCGAATACCTTTCGATCTGGACGCCAAACTGGCTGTTGTACTTTGGCTTGCTGTTCGTCGGTTTTATTATTTTTTCACCGAAGGGGCTGGTAGGAGTTTGGGCGCAAATTAAAAAACGCTTTAAGCCTGAAAAAGAAACTGACGCCGCCATGAGTGCCCGCAAAATTTATCAAGGATTGGCATTTCCTTCATTTTTGCAGCCGGCTAAAGGCGATAGCGTTGCGCTCCAGGTTTCGGGTATTGCAAAAAGTTTCGGCGGGGTGAAAGCAGTTCGTGACTGTAGTTTGACTTTGCACTCTGGCATCCACGCCGTGATCGGCCCTAACGGTTCAGGTAAGACCACGACCTTTAATCTGATTTCAGGCATGTTCGTGCCGGATCAGGGCAAAGTGACCCTTTACGATAAATCATTAACCGGTTTGTCGTCTGACAAAATTAGTCAGTTAGGCTTGGCGCGCTCGTTTCAAATCACTAATCTGTTTAAGGGTCTGACGATTTACGAAAATCTGCGTTTGTCGGTGCAAGCGCGTCACAAGGGACATTTCAATATTTGGCGTGACATCGACTCGTATACGATCGTGCATCAGCAAACAGCAGAGCTTGTGAAATACCTTGGGCTAGAAGGCATCGAACAGAGCGAAGCTGCGAGTATGTCGTATGGCGGACAGCGTTTGGTTGATATGGGGATTGCGCTAGGTTGTCATCCCAAGGTCTTGCTGCTCGATGAGCCCTTGGCGGGATTGGCGGCAGCCGAACGCGAACGGATTTCAAACTTGATTCAAACAATCCAGCATCATATTCCGGTGCTGATTGTTGAGCATGATTTAGACCGTGTCTTGGGCTTTTCGCAAAACGTCACTGTGATGAATGATGGCAACGTCTTGATGACTGGCACCCCTGCCCAGGTGCGCAGCGATGTACGCGTACAAGAAGTCTATACAGGTAAAGGGACGCCAGCCATTCAGGCTAGAACTGCGGCATCGAGTAAAGCCGAAGATGTGTTGCTGTCGTTTGATAAGATCAATAGCTTTTATGGCAAAAGCCATATCTTGAACGATGCGTCGTTAAATGTGCGTCGTGGTGAGATTGTGGCCTTGTTGGGGCGCAACGGTGCCGGTAAATCGACCTTGCTTAAGGCACTGACTGGGCTTGTTGAGCCAGTCGGGGGCACCATTATGTTTGACGGTCAAAAAATCTCTGGGATGGCTGCGCCGGAAATCGCGCGTATTGGTATCGGCTATGTGCCGCAAGGACGAGGTTTGTTTGCCGGTATGACAGTGCGCGATAACTTTGCCCTCGGCAGAATGAATCGAGTGAATCCTGCCATTGGCGGCACCTACTGGACCGAAGAGAAAATCTTTGAATATTTTCCGCGGCTCAGAGATCGCATGGAAGTTGCTGCAGACTATTTGTCGGGTGGCGAGCAGCAAATGGTCGCCGTCGCTCGGGCGTTGTCGGGCAATATCAAATTGCTGTTGCTCGACGAGCCTTTTGAGGGCTTGGCACCGTCTGTCATTAACGAACTGTTCACGGTATTCGATAAACTGCGAAGCGAAGTTTCAATTTTGATTGTCGAGCACAATCTTGATTTGGTGCTGGCTTTGTCAGATCGTGTCTTTGCACTTGAGCGTGGTCAAGTGTTTCACGAAGGCCCCGCCAAAGCATTGCTAGACGATCTGGATTATCGTAAGAAGATTCTGTGGATGTAAAGGATTTTTTGACGCGTGACAGTTTTTAACAAAGAGTTCAACGTGGTCGCCAAGAGTTCAACGAGATTGAACGAGCATTGAAACAACGCGTAAGGGTTTCGAAGCTTAATGTTTATCTTGAACGTAATTTTGGTGAATCTGACGTTAATTAAGTTTCACCTTTTGAGGCAGCAATGACAGGGGCAATTTCTTTTCGATTAGATGGTCAGCGTGCATTAGTCACAGCGGGCGCACAGGGAATTGGACGTGCGATCACTGAGGCGCTACTTGCCCAAGGTGCGCAAGTGCACGTGTGTGATATTGATGCTGCGGCACTAAAGAATGTGCAAGAGGCGTTTCCACAAGTCACTGCGACCTTGACCGATATCGCTAACGAAGCGCAGGTGGCAGACATGTTCGCCGGCATTCAGCAACGCTGGGGCGGCCTTGATATTCTGGTGAATAACGCTGGCATTGCGGGCCCGACGGCGGCGATCGAAGACACCACCTTGGTCGAATGGCAGCAAACGATTGATGTGAATCTGACGGGTACTTTCTTGTGTACGCGCAGTGCCGTCCCTTTAATGAAGAGCAAAGGCGGCAGCATCGTCAATATCTCTTCAGCGGCGGGTCGCTTGGGGTTTCCGTTGCGCTCACCTTATTCTGCTTCAAAGTTCGGGGTGATTGGCTTGACAGAAACGTGGGCCATGGAGCTTGGCCCTCAAGGCATACGTGTCAATGCGATCTTGCCCGGCATCGTCGAAGGCCCGCGTCAAGACCGCGTGCTCAGCGCCAAAGCCAAATCCTATGGGATCACGCTTGAGCAGATGCGCACGCGTGCGCTTGAGCGTGTGTCGATGCGTACGACGGTGACAGCTCACGATATCGCAGCTCAAATCGTCTTTATTTGCTCTCAAGCGGGTGCCAAGATCTCTGGGCAAAGCTTGTCAGTTGACGGCAACGTCGAAACCTTAGTGCAATAACAACAGCTTTGACGTCGCTTGGGGCCGCCTGACAATTTCAAGAGTCAGGCACGTACAATGAAGCATTGTTTAGATGAATCGGGGTGGCGTTGCCTGCCCCGAGTTCAGTAACAGTGCAGTCAGATCGATTAACCACCATACAATTTTACAATTCTGCGGAGATCGCTATGCCTAGAAAAGTCATTATTACTTGCGCCGTCACGGGTGCCATCCACACTCCAAGCATGTCGCCCTACATTCCGGTCACCGCGCAAGAGATCGCCGATGCGGCGATTGGTGCTGCCCAGGCTGGCGCTGCGATTGTGCACTTACATGCGCGCGATCCGAAAGATGGTAGCCCCTCACAAGACCCCGACTTGTTCAAGAAGTTTTTGCCCCAGATCAAAGAAAAAAGCGACGTCGTCATCAACTTAACGACTGGCGGTGCTCCGACGATGACGATCGAAGATCGCCTGCGTCCTGCTCATTACTTCAAACCCGAAGTGGCTTCGCTAAACATGGGTTCAATGAACTTTGGTTTGTATGACATGCTCAAACGGTTTAAAACGTTTAAGCATGATTGGGAGCCCAAGTATTTAGCCGGTAGTGACGATCGTGTTTTTAAAAATACCTTTAAAGACATTGCTCATATTCTGACCTCGTGCAGCGAAAACAATACGCGTTTTGAGATCGAGTGCTACGACATTGGTCATCTCTACACGGCAGCGCATTTTATTGATCGCGGCTTAATCAAGGCGCCGTTCTTAATTCAATCGGTCTTTGGTATCTTGGGCGGCATTGGCCCACATCCCGAAGATGTGCTGCACATGAAGCGTACGGCAGATCGCCTATTTGGCAATGACTATCAATGGTCGGTGCTGGGCGCGGGTCGTAATCAAACCCCGATCGCAACGCAATCAGCCACAATGGGTGGCCATGTGCGCGTGGGCCTCGAAGACTCTTTGTGGGATGGTCCAGGGGCGCTTGCTAAGTCGAATGCTGATCAGGTCACACGTATGCGTAAGATCATCGAAGGCCTGTCGCTCGAAGTCGCTACGCCCGCCGAGGCACGTGAAATCCTTAAGCTTAAAGGGCGCGATAACGTCAACTTCTAAGCCAACGTGTGGCTTGATAAAATCCGCGCCTTGTGAACTGACCCCAAAAGTTAGGACGTATGTCCAACTTTATGGGGTCAGTTCACTTGTATGGTGCGGTTTTTTTTACTTAGCGCGACTCGAGTCCAATTCGTGCATTTGTCCCTGCCAAAAAAACACAATCAAAAAACGCAAAAGACTTCTGTAAATTGCAACGATTCATAAAAATAGAGCGCTGCGGTTCAAAAATCGAATGTTTGCTTGAGTCCACTTGTATAAAGGGACTTTAAACATTCATTAGCCCATCGATGCTTAAAGCAACGTCGCCTGTAGAAGCAATCCGTCTGAACCTTTCAATCTTGCGCTTGCCCCTGGCAATCGTACTCAGTGGCGTGGTGTTGGCGTCTGTGCAGTATGTTCTGCTGGCAGAGCATCAGCGTGACGAAATCGCGTCAGAGTTTCAGGCAATCGCCGATCGCCTGCCAGGGCAGGTTACCGAACGAATGAAAGTATATGAATACGGCTTGATCAGTGCGCGTGGTGCCGTGGTTGCGGCGGGCGGAGTCCAAGGAATCACGCGCAGTAAGTTTCATGAGTTTAGCGAAACCTTAAATTTTAAAGACAACTTTGAAGGGGCGCGTGGCTACGCGTTTGTTCGAAGAGTCCCGCGCGAAAGTGAAAGTGAATTTTTGATTGCGGCGCGCACTGAAGATCGTCCTGAGTTTAGTATTCGTGAGTTAGGGGCTCATGGTGGTGATCGCTTTGTTGTTCAGTACATTGAGCCTGAAAGTGCAAATACTGCAGCGATTGGGTTAGACATTGCCTCTGAAAGCAGCCGCCGTCAGGCGATTGAGTCTGCAGTTGCAACGAATCGCGCGACCCTGACTGCGCCGATTCGCTTGGTTCAGCAAACTGATGCAGTGAGTTTTGGATTTTTGTTTATGCTCCCAACGTATCGGGATGCTGGCTCACTCAAGAGCGCAGAACAACGCCTAAGTGCGGTTTTTGGGCTTGTTGATACGGTCGTTTCAGCGACTGAGCTCTTGTCAGGGCTCGAGTCAAAACAGCAGTCAGTTGCACTCGCTCTATATGACACGACAGCAGGGGTTTCGTCCGAGAGGTTTTTTGCCTCTGAACGATTGACTGACAACACACCAGGTCAGTTAAGAACAAAAAAGATCTTTCCCATCTATGGGCGCGAGTGGACAATAGAGATCCAAACGACACCGAGTTTTTGGACTCAGTTTAATCATACAAACAGTCTGTACATCGGACTCAGTATCGTGTCTGTCTCACTACTACTTGCGGCACTGACTCTGCTGATCCACTTGAGTGCGGCAAAGCGTAGAGAGCAACAATTGGGTCAAGCGAAATTCGTGGCGGTCGCTGCAAGTGCAACTGACGCCGTGATTAGTGTCGATATCAATGACATGGTTCTTGACTGGAATCCAGCCGCCTCGGCGCTATTCGGGTACTCGGCAGAGCAAGCCCTCGGCCGCCCATTGTCGAGCTTGATCGTCCCTCAAGCTTTGCACGCTGTGCAGGCAGAGATGCTTGCGCGCGTGTGTCGTCACGAAGAGGCGCTAAAAAATTACAGTACGATTCGACGAACGCAAGATGGTAAAGAGCTCGAGGTGTTGATTACGACGTCTCCGATCTTGGATGATGCAGGTTCTTTGATCGGTATTGCTAAGACGATCTCGGATCAAACAGAAGAGCGGCGCACAGCAATTAGATTGCGCTTGGCGTTGGACGCTTCAAGTCTTGGTATCTGGGTCTGGCATCCCGACACGGATCTGTTGGTCTGGGACGATAAAATGATGGACTTGTACGAGGCCCCGCTAGCCCTGCGAGAGAGTGCTTTGTACTATGCGTTCTGGCGCTCTCGACTACACCCTGATGATTTAGCACACGCCGAGACAAGTTTGCAGAACTTAGTGGCGGGCATCGGCTCGTATGATTTGACGTTTAGGATTGTCTTGGGGCCTGAACGTATACGCTATGTGCAGGCTTCGGCAATCGTTGAACGTAACTATGCAGGTGAAGTGGTGCAGGTGATTGGTACAAATCTTGATATCACCCGTGAACGCGAAGCGGTCGTTGCAGCGCACGCTGCAAGTCAGGCAAAGTCTGATTTCTTATCGAATGTCAGTCACGAGATCCGTACTCCAATGAACGCCATCATCGGCATGACTCATTTGGCGCGCCTGACTAAATTGACCCCTGACCAAACGCGCTATCTGAGCCGGATCGAGTCCTCATCGACCCACTTGCTTGGTTTGCTCAACGACTTGTTAGATTTTTCAAAAATTGAGGCGGGCAAGCTTTCGCTCGAGGTGATTGACTTTGAGCTCGAGCAGGTTCTAGAGAATGTCGCCAATGTTGTGGTGGCTCGCGCAGAGGCCAAGGGGCTTGAATTAGTTTTTTATGTTGATCAACAAGTACCCTCAAATCTTTGGGGTGATCCTTTGCGGTTTGGACAAATCTTAATCAATTATGTGAATAATGCGATTAAATTTACCGAACAAGGTGAGGTCACCATTCGTATCCTTGTTGATCAGTTGGATTCGAGCGGGGTGACGCTTAGAGTCTCGGTGAAGGATACCGGTATCGGTATTAGTCAAGGCAATCAGGCTCGTCTCTTTGATACCTTTCAGCAAGCGGATGCCTCGACAACGAGGCGCTTTGGTGGAACCGGCTTAGGCCTTGCCATCTGCAAACAACTTGCTGAGTTAATGGGCGGCAAGGTGGGGGTGTCTAGCGAGCTAGGAGTTGGTTCAGAGTTTTGGTTGACCGCTCGCTTCGCACCTCTTTCTAAAACGAAACGCGTGCTGCTGCTCGACAGTCATTTCAGAGATCGAAGGGTCTTAGTCATTGACGATAACGCAAGTGCCTGCGAATCGTTATGCGAAACGCTTCAGGTATTGGGTTTGCGTGCTCAGGCGGTTAGTTCGGGCCGTCAAGGATTAGCGTGTTTGTTAGAGGCAGAGCGTCATCTTGATCCATTTGATCTGGTTTTTATTGATTGGCAAATGCCTGATTTAGATGGTTTCGAAACTGCGCAGCAAATTAAAGCCTTGAGCCTGTCGTCTATTCCCAAGCTATTTCTTGTGACTGCTTATGGTCGCGAGGTTGTGCAGCACTACGATTTGAGTGCTGCGTTTGATGGCCTGATCCACAAGCCAGTGCAGGCTTCAAGTTTGTTCAATCAAATTGCGCAGGTCCTCACGTTACAGCCAATGACAGAACGCTTAAACATATCTGCGCAATCGCCTCAAGCGTTAAGCCGGCAGTTGTCAACGATCCGGGGGGCAAAAATTTTGCTAGTTGAGGATAACGAAATTAATCAAGAGGTGGCACAAGGGTTGCTAGCGGAGGGTGGGTTGCAGGTATTTTTGGCCAATGATGGGCAACAGGCTTTGGCGATGATCCACTTGCACCAGTGGGACTTAGTCTTAATGGATATGTACATGCCAGTCATGGACGGGATTGCTGCGACACAGGCAATCCGTTTGCTCGATGGCTTTGATACTTTGCCGATCATTGCGCTCACTGCAAACGCTCGGCAGTCAGATCTTGATCGCTGCCTTCAAGCGGGGATGAATGACTACGTGCTCAAGCCAATCAATCCTGATGAGTTGAGCAAGGTGCTCTTACGCTGGATACAAGCTCGGGTTGTTGACAGTGCCCGCGACGGTGAGTCACCAACTCAGACTAAAGAATGGGTCGCGCAGCGGCGACGCGATCGACGAGACGGCATCACAGTACAGGGTGAGCTGCCGGTCAATATCTTGGGTCTTGATGTTTCGCTCGGGCTGACTCGAACTCTTGGCAAAGTGCCTTTGTATTTGTCTATTTTGCGTAAGTTTATTCAGCAGCAATCGTTGTTTAGTGAGTCTTTTAATCAAGCGCTAAAGTCGGGTAACGTCGGCGAGGCAGAGCGCTTGGTTCATACCCTGCAGTCAACCGCCAGCAACATTGGTGCCATGCCCTTGGCAACTGAGGCCGGACGACTTGAAGAGCGCCTGCGTCTGGGCGAACCTGCTGAGATGGTTCGCGCTGATACAGAGAGGCTGCTGGGCGGTCTCACCAAGCTGCTTGAGCAGTTAAAAGAAAGCGTCTGGTCTGAGCCAGAGTTTGGTAGGGGGCAGGTTGATCAAGCTGAGTTTGAGACAGTTTGTCTCGATTTGTTGTTGTCACTAAAAAATGATGACGTGGCTGCATTGAAAATTTTTAGAGCACATCATGATTTACTTAAACTGGCACTGCGAATCGACTTTTTGATGCTGCAGAAAATGATAGAAAGCTATGATTTCTCTGCTGCCCATGGTCTGTTGCTCAAGCTTTGCCAACAACATTTGGTTGAAATATCCGTCAAATCTCTAAGAGGTCATCATGAGCAAGAGTGAATTACGCGATTCGACTGTCTTGGTGGTTGATGATTCGCCCGAGAATCTTGAATTGATGGGTGGCTTATTAGGCGATTTGTATCGCGTCAAAGTCGCAAACTCTGGGTCACGGGCACTAAAAATCTTAGAAGGTGAGCTGTTACCTGATCTGATTTTGTTAGACGTGATGATGCCCGATATGAGTGGTTGGGAGGTGTGTCAGGTCATTCAGTCGACCAAGCGTCTAGCGCATATTGCCGTCATTTTTTTGACAGCTAAGACAAGCCCAGACGATGAAAAATTAGGTTTTGATCTGGGCGCAGTCGATTACATCAGTAAGCCGATTAATCCTGCCACGCTGTTGTCGCGCGTGAAGACACATCTTTCGTTAAAGCGGATGTCAGACATGCTGCGTGACAGAAATCTGGTCTTAAAAGATGAGATTGAAAAAGGCGTTCAAGAAATCAGAGCCATCCAAGAGACGACGATTCATGCCATGGCATCATTGGCTGAAACGCGTGACAATGAAACCGGTAATCATATTCGTCGTACGCAAAATTATGTCAAAGCGTTGGCGCAGACGCTTAGTCAGCATCCTCGCTTTTCGCACTATCTGACTGACGAACAAATTGAAATGTTGTACATGTCAGCTCCCCTGCACGATATTGGTAAGGTGGGGATTCCTGACCATATCCTGCTCAAGCCAGGGCGTCTGGATGCGGCCGAGTTCGAAATCATGAAGACGCATACTACTTTGGGTTATCAGTCGATCTTGAGCGCGGCTGAACATTTGTCCGCGGGCAGTAGCTTTTTGACGTGCGCGATGGAAATTGCGTTGTCGCATCAAGAAAAGTGGGATGGCTCAGGCTATCCACAGGGGCTCTCGGGCGATGCGATTCCGATTTCAGCGAGGCTGATGGCGGTTGCTGATGTGTACGATGCGCTCATCAGTGAACGCTATTACAAGAAAGCGTTTTCTCATGAAAGCGCGGTTGGCATCATTCTTGAAGGGCGAGGCAGTCACTTTGACCCAGATGTGGTGGATGCCTTTCAACGTATCGAAGGCAAGTTCATCGCAATCGCCACGAAGTTTTCAGATGCGGTTAAGTGACGCCTTGGGTCTGTAAAATGACGCTAGGACTTAAGGCTTGAATAGCTTGGTAGTGCGTCAAAAATACTTGTCCACTGAGATGCTGTAAAAAGTGGGTGTGCTTGAGACGATCCATCACCGGCCCTTTGACCTCGGACAGGTGCAGAGCGATGCCAGCGCTTAAGAGCCTGGCCTCGATTAATTCTAAGCTTTCGAGTGCGCTTGCATCGATGTCGTTGATAGCAGAGCAGAGCAAGACCACGTTCTGTAAGGCTGGCATGCTCGCCATTGATTGATTGATGTGATCTTCTAAGGCTTTAGAGTTTGCAAAATATAGACTTTCGTCTACACGCAGACTGACAAGCGTTGGGTCGACCAGCACTGAGTGTCTAAGCACATTTCTAAAGTGTTCGGTGCCCGGCACCAGGCCCACCTCAGCGATGTGAGGGCGGCTCGTTCTGTACAAAAACAAAGTCAACGAAACGGTCACTCCTGTCACCAAGCCCAGTTCAACCCCTAGTGCGAGCGTGACCCAAAAGGTGCTCAACGCCGCTGCAAAATCTGCTTTTGAATATTGCCAGGTGCGTTTAAAAATCGTTAAGTCGACTAACGAAAGTACCGCGACAATAATGGTGGCTGAAAGGGTTGCCTGTGGCAAAAAATACAGGGCTGGGGTCAAAAATAGTGAAGCGAGTGCGATCCCCACCGCGGTGTAGATGCCAGCTGCAGGGGTTTGCGCACCTGCATCAAAGTTTACGACTGAGCGTGCAAAGCCCCCCGTGACCGGAAAACCTCCACTCAGCGAGGCCGATATATTACTGGCCCCCAGTGCGATGAGTTCTTGATTGGGCTCGATCCGCTGCCGGCGCTTGGCTGCCAGTGTTTGACCCACCGAGACGGACTCTGCAAAACCGACAATGCTGATGAGTAACGCGGGTAAGGCGAGTTGCTTCAGCAGGCTAAGATCCCACAGGGGTAGGGTCAAGGGGGGCAGGCCTTGGGGCACGGCCCCCACGATTTTGACACCCTGAGTTTGCCACTCTAGCCACCACGTCAAGGTGAGGGTGACTGCGATAGCGGCGACGGGCCCAGCCTTCGCAAGACTGTCAGCCAGCTTGGGCCCGAGCCCAGCGCGCTGTAGCAGTGGTTTTAAGCCTTTGCGCACCCAGAACAAAAAAATGATTGTTGAGGCACCGATCGCAAGTGTGAGTAGGTGTGTTTGAGAAATTTGACTTGCGAGTGCGCTGAGGATGTCAAAGAAATGTTGACCTTCTGCACGAACGCCCATGATAGTTTTGAGTTGACTCGCTGCAATCAACAAGCCAGAGGCTGAGATGAACCCTGAGATTACGGGATGGCTCAAAAAGTTGGCTAAAAAGCCAAGCTTGAGTAACCCCATCAGCAATAAGAGGGCTCCTGAAAGAAACGCCAGCGTGATTGCGATGGCCCAGGGCGAGGCGCCACTGAGCGCACCTTGTTCACTGATTGCTGCTGCAGTCATGAGGGATACGACTGCAACGGGCCCCACAGCAAGCACGCGGCTTGTACCAAAGAGCGCATAGAGCAGTAGAGGTGCAACGCTCGCATAGAGCCCTGCCTCGGGCGGCAGCCCCGCCAGCAAGGCATAGGCCAGCCCTTGGGGGATTAGCATGACCGTGACGATCGTGGCAGCCAACAGGTCGCTGACAAGGGTATTGCGGTTGTACTGTTGCCCCCACGATAAGATGGGGAACCAAGTAGTGAGTTTTTTGCTGATCAAGGGGTGGGTGATCTTTTAGGTAATTGTTATATTCAAAGACATTATATATTATTATATAATAAATTACTTGTTACTTGTTACTTGTTACTTGTTACTTGTTACTTGTTACTTGTTACTTGTTACTTGTTA
>JBIIWK010000249.1:0-4852 GCA_044338955.1 Burkholderiaceae bacterium | reverse complement strand
CGTTTCATTTCAGGAAACAACGCCGGCGCAATGGTTGCCATATCCGACACTTTCGAGCCCGAGATGCCTGACACAATAAATAATGAGCCCAGCAACACATAAGACATGCCGGCCTTAATGTGACCCAGTAGTGAGGCTAAGAAATCGACAATGGCTTTGCCCATACCCGTTGCGTCGAGTACACAGCCCAGCAACACAAAGATCGGCACTGAAACCAAGATGAGGCTGGACATTCCCTCATCCATGCGTCCGATCACCACCATTAGCGGTACGGTGGTTGAGAAGGCCAGATAACACAACGCGCCCACGCCAAAGCAAAACGCAATAGGCACGCCTGCGACTAAGCACAGGGCCACCAAGATGACCAAGAAAAACAAAATGTTGTAGAGTCCAAGCGAAGTCAGCCAGGCAGAACCCACCCAACAGAGCGCGGCAAAGGCACTAACCAAAACCGTAGCGCCCAATAAATTACGCAGGGTCACGGTTTGCGCCGCATACGTCAGCAACACCCCCAGCATCATCAAAATACCAAATGCCAGTGCAGACACTCTAAAACTGTTGGGTATTCCAAGCGCAGGTGAGGTCACAAACCATTCGTCTTGCGCATACTCGATCGCGGGTGTCACCAAAGCCAACAGAAACGCAACAATCGTGACCAATGCCACCGCGTGCACAAAACCACGTAAGCGCTCGGGCATCATTTGCAAAAACAGCGTCAAGCGTAAATGCTCATTGCGGTACATGGCGATTGCTGAGCCCAGCATGGCCAGCCACAAAAAAGAAATTGAAACGACTTCATCAATCCAAACAATCGGCAACGAAAACACGTAGCGCGACACCACGCCTACCAGCAGCATGACAACGATCACGGTCATCAGCGCCGCGCTGATAACTTCGATGGGTTTCAGCAGTCGCGAGACCAGGGGGTTGGGGGCAAGAGTGAGCTCTGTGGTCATTGTCGAATCTTTGAAGGCTTGAATGAAAGTCGTGGGCAAAAACAAGAATCTAGTGCCTAGATGAAAATCTAGTTAATGCCTAAACAATAAAAATCTGGTTCTTAAATGAAAAGCTATCGCTAAAATAAAAATCTAGCCTCTAAATAAAAATCCGGATGCCGCTTTTAACGAGCGTTGCATCCGGAGTGGACGTGTGGCGAAGCGACTTGCTTGCGCCATCACAAAACAGCTACGCTTAAGCGAGCTTGCCGCTATAACGCTCAAGCATCGACCAGGCTTCTTCGCCCAGCTTGCCTTTCCATTCGGTGTAGAAGCCACCTTGGCGCAGACGGTCGCGGAACGAATCTGGTTTGGTCTGATTAAAGACCATGCCTTTTTCAGTCAGGCCTTTTTGCAAGCCAGCATTCATGGCTGCAACATCGGCACGCTCTTTCAAACCTGCCGCGTTAATATTTTTTGCTACGATTGCGCGCATATTTTCTGGCAGTCTTTCCCAGGCGCGTTTATTCGCCAAGAACCAAAAGCCATCCCACATGTGGTTGGTGATCGAGCAGAACTTTTGCACTTCGTTCAATTTTGCCGTGTCAATGATTGCCAAGGGGTTTTCTTGGCCGTCGACTACTTTAGTTTGCAAGGCGCTGTACACCTCGTTAAAGTTGATCGAAGCAGGCGCCGAGTCAAAGGCTTTGAACATCGAGGTCCAAAGCGGTGACACCGGCACACGAATCTTGAAGCCCTTCAAATCATCAGCGCTTTGAATGGGCTTGGTTGATGAGGTAATTTGACGAAAGCCGTTATCCCAGATGTTATCCATGGCCACCAGGTTGGATTTGGCAATCTCTTTACGTACGTGCGCACCCAAGTCGCCATCCAGCGCTTTCCAGACGGCGTCGTAGTCGCTGAACGCGAAACCGATGCCGGTAATCGATGAGGCGGGCACCAAGGTCGCCAAAATCAAACCAGACAAGGTGAAGAACTCGACGCCGCCGTTGCGCACCTGGCTCAACATGTCGGTGTCAGAACCCAGCTGACTGCTGGGGAAAATACGAATTTCAACACGACCAGCAGTTTCAGCTTGAATCGCATCGGCCATTTCTTTGGCGCGAATGTTCATCGGGTGAGTCAAAGGCAGATTGTTTGCGTATTTGTAAGAGAATTCTGCTTTGGATTGTGCCCAGGCGCTGCGCAAAGGGGCTGCCATGGCAATGGCACCGGCGCCAACGCCAGCGAGTAGGTTACGTCGTGTGATTGACATTTGGGTATCCTCGAGTGTGATTTGTATCGTTGCGCATCATAGCAACGAACCCAAGGGTCTCGGCTGTTTTATGTCTCGATGAGCGCTAAAATAGGCGTTTTCCCCTAGCTTTGCTCATTTTTTTGCTAGCTTAGCTGAAATGCTGTTTATGCTTTACCGAGTTTTGTCCTAAATTAACCGCTAATTGGTCCTGACTGTGTCCCATATTCTGCTTGTGCTCGGCTCTTCTGTTTTGTCCCAGTTTCGTCAAGAACGTTTGCTGGCAAGGTTCAAAGCGCAGGGCTTACCGATTGCCGGTATCGAGGCGCGTTTTGAACACTTTGTTTGGTGCGAGCAAGCGCCCGATACCGCCACGTCGCAGCGTCTCAAGCAACTTCTTGATTACGGGCCAACCGCAAACACCGCAGAGCCGCAGTCGTCTGACTTGGTCTTGCGGGTGATCCCGCGCTTGGGCACGATTTCTGCCTGGGCCAGTAAGGCCACTGATATTGCTCACAACTGCGGTTTTGCAAACGTGCTGCGCATCGAGCGGGGTATTCGCTACGTCTTGACCCCAGAACGCGGTTGGTTGAAAACACAAAAGCTCGATGCGGCGATGCTGGCCCAAGCGGCCGATTGTTTGCACGATCGCATGACAGAAACTGTCGTGGATGCGGGCTTTGATCCTCAGGCGCTCTTCGCGTCGCTGCCGGGCAAACCCATGCGCACCGTTGACGTGATGGTGCAGGGTAAGCAGGCATTACTTGAGGCCAATACGGCGTTGGGCTTGGCTTTATCTGAAGACGAAATCGATTACCTGACGCAATCCTTTACTGAGCTCGGGCGCGATCCCACCGACGTTGAGTTGATGATGTTTGCGCAAGCCAACAGCGAGCACTGCCGCCACAAGATCTTTAATGCGCAGTGGGTGATTGATGGTAAACCCACAGACAAAACCTTGTTTGGCATGATTCGCGAAACCCACGCAGCCCAGCCTTTAGGCACGATCGTGGCTTATTCAGATAACTCGGCCATCATGCAGGGTGGCGAGGCGCTGCGCTTTCAGGCGGCCTTGCCAGGCGGGGCACAGGGTGGTGTTTATGCTGCCAAGCCCCAACTTGTGCACACGGTCATGAAAGTCGAAACGCACAATCATCCCACCGCCATTGCGCCTTTTGAAGGTGCGGCTACCGGTGCCGGTGGCGAGATTCGCGACGAAGGCTCGACCGGCCGGGGCTCTAAGCCCAAGGCTGGGTTAGCGGGATTTACGGTTTCACACCTGCGCTTTGATGATGCGCCACGCGTCTACGAGGCAGACCATCATGGCAGCCCCGACCGGATCGCGAGCCCCTTATCGATCATGATCGAAGCCCCTCTGGGTGCGGCCGCCTTCAATAACGAGTTTGGTCGCCCCAACTTGCTTGGCTATTTCAGGTCGTTTGAGCAATCAACGGCTGACACGCGCTGGGGCTATCACAAACCCATCATGATCGCGGGCGGCCTAGGCAGTATCGACGCGGGCTTAACCAAAAAAGATGTGATCCAGCCTGGTGCTTTATTGATTCAGTTGGGCGGGCCTGGCTTGCGTATCGGCATGGGGGGCAGTGCGGCTTCAAGTATGTCGGTAGGTTCAAACACTGCAGCGCTTGATTTTGACTCAGTACAGCGTGGCAACCCCGAGCTCGAGCGTCGTTGCCAAGAGGTGATTGATCGTTGCTGGCAACAGGGTACGAATAATCCGATTGTGGCCATTCATGATGTGGGTGCTGGTGGTTTATCCAACGCATTTCCAGAGTTGGTGAACGACGCGGGTCGTGGTGCCACTTTTGAACTGAAGCGCGTGCATCTCGAAGAATCCGGCATGTCGCCCGCCGAGATCTGGAGTAACGAGTCGCAAGAACGCTATGTCTTGGCGGTGATGCCGCAAGATCTTGAGCGCTTTCAAGCAATTGCCGAGCGCGAGCGTTGCCCGTTTGCAGTGATCGGCGTGGCGACCGAAGCGCGTCAGTTAACGGTGTTAAACGGCGAGGGCCTGCCTGGTTTGGATCAGCTCGGATCAGTGCAAGGCCTGCGCCCAGTCGACGTACCAATCGATGTGATCTTAGGCAAGCCTCCGCGTATGACGCGCGATGTCAAGCGCTTGCCTGGCCAAACCGCGCCTTTAGATTTGACCTTGATTACGCTTGATGACGCGGTGACGCGCGTCTTGCAACATCCAACCGTTGCAAACAAAACCTTCTTGATTACGATTGGTGACCGAACTGTAGGTGGCTTATCAAGCCGTGATCAGATGGTCGGTCCTTGGCAGATCCCCGTCGCTGATTGTGCCGTCACCTTGGCGGATCACGATGGCACACGCGGCGAAGCGATGGCGATGGGCGAGCGCACGCCGCTTGCCGTGATCGACGCCGCGGCCTCAGGGCGCATGGCCGTGGCTGAAGCCTTAACCAACTTGGCTGCCGCAGACGTAGCGCGCCTTGAAGATATCAAACTGTCTGCCAACTGGATGGCCGCGTGTGGGGCACCTGGGCAAGACGCCGCGCTATACGACACCGTGGCTGCAGTGAGCAAACTGTGCCAAGAGGTTGGTTTGTCGATACCGGTCGGTAAAGATTCGCTATCGATGCAAACGGGTTGGTCGCAAGATGGCGAAGCGCGTAAA
>JBIIWK010000378.1:0-4854 GCA_044338955.1 Burkholderiaceae bacterium | reverse complement strand
GCGATCCCCTGTGGCCGCTTTTGCGCTTGTTTTCACACTATGGTTACCGTGGGGCAATTGCCCTAGCGTATTTAGGCGTGGCAGTTATGGTGTTCTTTGTCTTGTTTCAGACGGGTAGTCGGCTCGGCGCTCCATGCGTTAACGCCGGCTCGCGCTCGTCTAAAACTGAGCAGGCCCACTAATGGCAACCGCAGCCCCCGATTCGATCCTGATACAAAGTCTGGCCGACTCGCATTCGGGTATTGGGCAAAATATTGAGGGCAGTGGCGCAGCCGCTGGTAACCCTGGTGCAGGCGCTCAGTCGGTTAACGGGCAATACGTGTCGAGTGGGGCCATCTCGGGTGGTGGTCTTGGCTCGGGTGCCGCGGTTAGCGTGACGCCGGGCGAAGGCAATGTTGGGTCGTTGAGCATCGCCGCCAATGGCAGTTATACGCTTTCAGTGTCAGATACCGCCGCACAGCAGTTTGCACCGGGCGAGGCGCACACAGAAACGTTTGTTTTACAAAGCGCGGATGGCAGTACCCATCAGCTCAGCTTCACTGTGCAGCAAACGCCAGAGGGGGTTTCGATCGGTGCCCCTGCGGTTGCCGTGCCCGACCCCGTGACAGGGATGTTCACCGACACCCAAACGGCGTTTGGCTCGTTTCCGGTGAACGCCGAGGGCCAAGTGCCTAGCGTACAGTCATTGCTAGGTGCGGGTGAACCGTCCCTTGGCACGCTGTCGATCTCTGAGTCTGGGCAATACACCTACAGTGTGTCAACCTCTGCAAGCCAGGCGATCAACGCAAACGATACGCGGGCAGAATCGTTTAGTGTGCAGACGCCGGATGGCGGCAATCAGCAAATCAGCTTCACGGTGCATGGCGCGGGCCAAGATGGCGGGATTGCACAGCAGCCCATTTCGGTAAACGTCTCAGGCAATAGCCCCGGCGACGGGCGAGTGTTGCCTGATGATGCCGCATTGACTGCACTTGATGCGTCTGCTGTCGGCTTTTGGCGAGTGCCCACCGATGGCCCAGGCGCGGCGGCGGCAAACACTGCGATTGCCTCTGCGCGCGGCGCGGCAAGCACCAATATCCCGGTCTCGTCTGCGGGTGCGGACGCTGCGCGTTCGGTTGCCGTTGCAGGTTTGTCTGACGCGGGTGATTCGGGCCCGCCTATCTCAAATGCAGGCGTCCTTCAAGATGATGGGGCAGGGCTAGATCGTGACGCTGAGGTCAGCGAGCCAGGTCTAGCGTCGCCCCCGGTTGCGCCTCTCGCGCTGAGTAGCCCGATCGTTGTGGCCGCCGAGGTGCCTGTTGCGGCGGTTGTGCCCGACCCGCCCCCTGAGCCGGCTATTGTTTCTGAACCTGCTCCTGAACCCGCGCCGTCGGTCATTGTGGCGCCAGAGCCCGCAGTACCCCCAGGCCCACCAGAGCCACCGGGCCCGCCTGTTGTGTTGCCTGTGCCTAGCGTGATCGGGGCTGTGTTGGGCGCCAGTGTGCAAGAGGACGTCAATGTTCAGCCCGGCAACCTTCTGGCGCGCGCGGGCTTAATTGAGGTCACGGCGGCAACGCCGGCCTTGGCGACATTTAGTACAAGTGTTGTGAGTACTGGTGGAAACCTTGGCACGCTGTCGATCGATACGCTGGGGAGTTATTCCTACAACGTTTCAAATGCCATCGTGCAGTATTTGGGTGTGGCCGATTCAAAAGTCGACAGCTTTACAGTCGCGACAGCGGACGGCACAACTAAAGAGGTGCGCTTCACGATTTTTGGGACCAACGATGCCGCAACGATTGGCGACTTGTCGCCCTCGGCTGTTACTGAAGATCTTAGCGTCACGTTGAGCCAGCTGCGCGCGAGTGGCATCCTTTCGGTGGTGGACATCGATCAAAATCAGTCCGTGTTTCAGACGGCAGTTACCGGCGCTTCTAGCAATCTGGGCACGCTGGTGTTAGCGGCAAACGGCAACTATACCTACAGTGTTGCAAACGCCGCGGTGCAGTATTTGGGTGCTGCGGACAGCAAGATCGAAACATTCACCGTCAAAAGTTTTGATGGCACTGAAAAGATCGAACAAGTCACGATCTTTGGGGTCAACGATGCGGCAGTGATCGGTGACTTGCCTGTGGCTACCGTGACCGAAGATCTGGCGGTGGTGGCGGATCAGCTCTTTGCACGCGGCACGATTTCGATTACGGATGCCGATCAAAATCAAGCAAGCTTTCAGACGGTCGTTGGCAGTGCCGCGGGTAACTTGGGTGCGTTGACGCTTGCGGCGGATGGTCAATATACCTATAGCGTTGCAAATCCCCTCGTGCAGTATTTGGGTGCGCTCGATACGAAGCTTGAAACGTTTACTGTTACCAGTTTTGATGGCACTACAAAAACCGAGCAGGTCGAGATTCGCGGCGTCAATGATGCGGCCCTGATTACAGGGCCCGCAACGAACACCGTGACCGAAGACGTTGCGGTCGTGGGCGGCAAACTGACAGCAAGTGGTTCGATGCTAGTGACCGATGTTGATCAAAATCAGGCAAGCTTTCAGACAACAGTGGCGCCTGTCGGCTCGACGCTTGGGAGCCTAGCTCTTAGTGCCGACGGCCTTTACAGCTTTACCGTACTGAACGCTGACGCGCAGTTTCTGGGCGCAGCTGATTCTAAAGTAGATACCTTTACCGTCAAAAGTTTTGACGGCACTGCAAAAGATGTCAGTTTCACAACCTTTGGTACCAATGACGCCGCGCTCATTGGTGACCCGACCGATGCTGATGTGACAGAAAGTTTTCAAGTGGTGTCTGGAAACTTGCAGGCGAGTGGAACAATTTCTGTCAGTGATGTCGATCAAAATCAGTCTGGTTTTCAGACGGGTGTGACCAGCGCCTCAGGCGCACTCGGCAACTTGGTACTGTCCGTGAACGGCGCATACGTGTACAGCGTTGCGAACGCAGCTGTGCTGTATTTGAGCGATGCCGAAACGAAAGTGGATACGTTTACCATCAAGAGTATTGATGGCACCACCAAAGACGTATCGTTTACGATACATGGGGTGAATCAAGGCGCCACGATTGGTGATCCAAGCCCGGCCGCTGTGGTTGAAGACCTCAATCTAGTCTTAGGCCGCCTCTCTGAGACCGGCCGAATAAGCATCACTGACCCGGATACAGGCGAGGCAAAGTTTCAGACTGCAGTGACCGCAGCTGCTGGCGATAAGGGCCAACTGGTGTTGGCTGAGGACGGCACCTACACCTACAGCGTTCTCAACCAGGATGTGCAATATTTAGGTGCTGGAGTTGTTCAGACCGATACCTTTACCATCAAGAGTTTTGACGGCACGTCAAAGGCTGTGCAGTTTACGATCACAGGTGTCAACGATGCCGCTGTGATTGTTGGACCAAGCCCCGCTGCGGTCACCGAAGATTTGGGTGTCAATGGCGCGGGTCGTTTGGTTGAGTCGGGCCGGCTGACCGTGACCGATGTGGATACGGGTGAGGCGTCTTTTCGTACGGCAGTGACGGCCGCAGCAGGGGACAAAGGCCAGCTGACCTTGGTTGCCGACGGTCGCTACACCTACAGTGTGCTCAATGCTGACGTGCAGTACTTGGGTGCTGGGATCACCAAGACCGATACGTTTACGGTCAAGAGTTTTGACGGTACGGCCAAGGATATTAGTTTTACGATTACAGGCGTTAATGATGCGGCAGTTATCGGCGGGCCGGTGCCTGGCGCGGTGACTGAGGATTTGAATACAAATGGTTTAGGCCTTTTAACTGAAGCGGGTCGCTTGACGGTCAGCGATGCCGATACTGGCGAGTCAAGCTTTCAAACTGGCGTCACGGCAGGCGCAGGCGACTTAGGTCAACTGACGTTGGCGGCGGATGGCAGTTATGCCTACAGTGTGCTCAATGCCGACGTGCAGTACTTAGGTGCTGGCGTGACGAAGACAGACATCTTTACCGTGAAGAGCTTTGACGGTACGGCGAAGGACATTAGCTTTACGATTACCGGTGTCAATGATGCTGCAGTGATTACTGGGCCGACACCCGCAGCAGTCACAGAAGATTTCAATCCCAATGGTTTCGGTCGCTTAACTGAAACTGGCCGCTTAACGGTTACCGATGTGGATGCGGGCGAAGCGTCATTTCGCACTGCAGTCACGGCCGTAGCAGGAGACAAAGGTCAGCTGACCTTGACCACTGACGGCAACTACACCTACAGCGTGCTCAACACTGACGTGCAGTACTTGGGTGCTGGTGTGACTAAGACCGACACCTTTACGGTCAAGAGTTTTGACGGTACTGCCAAGGATATTAGTTTTACGATTACCGGCGTAAATGATGCGGCGGTCATTGGCGGGCCGGTGCCAGGTGCCGTGACCGAAGATTTGAATCCAAATGGTTTAGGTCGCCTAACCGAGACGGGTCGTTTGACGGTGAGCGACGTCGATACCGGCGAGTCAAGCTTTCAAGTTGGCGCCATCGCAGGCGCAGGCGTGTTGGGTCAATTGACGTTGGCAACCGATGGTAGCTATGCTTACAGCGTGGCGAACACCGCTGTGCAGTACCTCGGCGTAGGCATCACCAAGACCGATACGTTTACCGTTAAAAGTTTTGATGGTACCGAAAAAGAAATTACTTTTACGCTCACGGGCGTGAATGATGCCGCGGTAATTGGTGGGCCAAGCCCTGCCGCAGTCACCGAAGATTTAAGTGTCAATGGCGCGGGTCGTTTGGTTGAGTCGGGGCGCCTCACCGTAAGCGATATCGATACCGGCGAAGCGTCTTTCAGCACGGTTGTGACGGCTGCTGCCGGAGACAAAGGCCAACTGACCCTGGCCACCGATGGCAGCTACACCTACAGCGTGCTGAATAC